>NZ_JACAEU010000131.1:0-43271 GCF_013388695.1 Fischerella sp. | reverse complement strand
GCTGAGATTTATATTTTGGATGAAAATTTACAGCCAGTTGCAGATGGTGACTGTGGAGAGTTATACATCGGTGGCGTGGGTCTGGCGCGAGGCTATTTCAACCGTCCGGATTTGACTAAGGAGCGATTTATCCCCCATCCGTTTTCCTCTGAACCAGGTGCACGGTTGTATAAAACCGGAGATGTAGGACGGTATTTACCAGATAGCAATATTGAGTTACTTGGTCGCGTTGACGAGCAAGTCAAAATACGTGGTTTCCGCATTGAGTTGGGAGAAATTGAAGCCGTACTGTGCCAACATCCTGCTGTTCAAGAAACTGTGGTGAATCTCGTTGTGAGGAGCAACGCGAACACACGTGAGGATGTTCCCGGTGACAAAGATTTAGTTGCCTATGTCGTCCTCAAGCCCAGCCAAGTCGCTACAACGGAGCAACTGCGGCTTTTCCTGCGCGAAAAGCTGCCCAATTACATGATTCCCTCAGCCTTTGTAATGCTGGATACCCTACCTCTAAATCCTAACGGGAAAGTAGACCGTCGAGCATTCCCCGCACCAGAGCAAGTCAGACAAGAGGCTACAAAAACCTTTGTTGCTGCCCGCAATCAAATAGAATACCAGTTAACGCAGATTTGGGAAGAAGTATTGGGCATCCAACCGATTGGTATTAAAGATAACTTCTTTGATTTAGGCGGACATTCCTTCCTGGCTTTAAACTTATTTGCAAGAATCGAAGCGCAATTTGGTAAAAAACTTCCCTTAGCGATTCTATTTCAATCTGGTAGTGTCGAAGCTCTTGCCGATATCCTTCAATCACAAGAGCAATCAGCAACTCACACTTCAGAAGATTGGTCATCCCTAGTTGCGATCAAGCCCAATGGCTCAAAACCACCATTTTTCTGTATCCACCCTTTGGGTGGAGAAACCCTGTGCTACCGCGATTTAGCGATGCATCTGGAGTCTGACCAGCCAGTATATGCGCTACAACCACAAGGACTTGATGGCAAGCGATCGCCCTTGACACGGATTGAAGACATGGCATCGCACTATATTCAAGAAATCCGAACGATTCAACCCAATGGCCCTTATTTCCTAGGCGGCTACTCGTTTGGGGGAATAGTTGCTTTCGAGATGGCACAGCAACTCTATAAGCTAGGCGAGAGAGTAGGAATGTTAGCGATATTTGATACTTGTCTTCCGGGTGCAAGTATGCGCTTACCATTCTTGAAACGGATTCCCTTGCATGTGAGCAATATTTTGCGAGGAGGCCCTGCTTTTCTTTGGCAAAGTCTTCAGATGTGGACTCAGCAAATCAAGTATGATATCAAACACAAAGTCTACTACGAATTGTATGGTGAAAATCCTATATTTTCTGCATTCCAACATGTAAAAATCATGGATGCTAACATCCAGGCAGTTACAGAATATGTCTTGCAAGTTTACCCAGGTAATATGATTCTCTTGCGGACTGAAGACAAGAACCGTCAAAAAGCTGTCGGTGTAAAATATGACCTGCAATTTGGTTGGGGTAATTTAGTCGCAGGTCAACTAGATGTTGATTTTGTTCCTGGCTCGCATACTACTATGTTAGAAGAACCTCATGTACGAGTGCTGGCAGAGAAATTACAGACTTGTTTAGACCACGCTTTGGCTGAAATAATTGAACCTAAAATCCTTTCGGTGGACTATAAATAGACTTCTTTTAGTGCTAAAGGCTGAAATGACGCAAAATCGTTAAAGGCTCTGCGATCGCTGATGGCGACTACTTGGCACCTGGTGACAGCAACCCTAACATTAGATGCTAACCAAATTAGGGCTTGCTAATTTGTCTCAAACCCATATCTGACGGTCTGGTGTCGCCTATTCTCAAATATTCTGCGTGCTGCCACTAGTAGCCCGAGAAGAAGCCAGAATGTGTAACTAACGGCTGTAGTATTATAGGCATTGTCCATCAAAGAAGCAATACCAAAGGCAATGAAAGCTGCGGTAAACGCTTGTCCGATCAATCGCGTGCGACCACCACAGCGTGAGAGTTCGAGAGCCTGTTTAATCGCAACGAGCACGATGGTCAACAGCAGGATACCAGCAATGAGCCCAGCCTCCGCAGCTATGTGCAGAAACAGGTTGTGGGCATGCCAGAAGTTAACAGCATAAGTGCGAAAGTTACCCAATCCCACGCCAAACAATGGCTTTTGTAAAATCATCTCGATCGCTATAGACCATGCAGAAAACCGTGCATACCCAGTCGCCAGGCGACCAATCGACAAAGGGTTGAGCAGGGTGGCAACCACTAGGAGCGCGAAGAAGATAAAAACAAAAGGCTTTTTTCGTGTTAGCGTCACACCTAGTGCTAGTAGAAGCGCAATGATGCTGCTGCGGCTAAATGTCAGTAACAGCGCAACTGAGGCAAGAGCCACTAACAAACCGATCATCCAAGTGGGCGCATGCGGGTGTTTAATCAAGGAAGCGACAAGGGGAATAAGTAGGATCAGGTAAGCGGCAAGTACATTCGGGTTATTGAAGTACCCCACAACCCGTACGATGGCACCCTTGGGAATTTCCAAAGACTCGGTTACTGTCCATGCACCCCGCCAAATCAGAAAATAGTGGGTATTATCGTACTCAATGAACTGCTTGATTGAGTGTAAAGCGATAACTGAAACCGCCACGAGAAAAACGAACACGACGGCATTGAATTTCTCCTCACCATCAACTCGTAAGATCACGAACAAGAATGCAAGAACTTCCTCCACTTGCAACCGGAAGTTGGAGAAGCTGATTGCTGAGCCATTGAATAAAGAGACGCCATACCAAACTAAAAGAAGAGTTATCAAGACCAGGAGGATTTTTGACCCTCTGATTGCGCTGTTCCAGTTGGGTTGTTGCTTTTTGACTACGTGCAGTAATATTAAACATATAAACCCGAGCAAGAGGATTAGCCGTGTCGTCGTCATATATTTCAGGACTACGAAGTACGGCAGGAAATTGATTGAGACTTGAAGAATCAGGAGGCTAAGGCAAGCCAAGCCTAATCCGTCTAACGCATCCTCAAGCATGAACTGCTTTACTATGTTTCTGTTTTCCATCTCACCGTTTGCATAATCGACATCGACTATTCCGAATTACCCACTAGCTTGTTGTAGATGTCTTTTGTAGCGGTTGTGTTGTAAAAACATGCGTGAGGTTATAAAAACCCTGTTAGTGGGTTAAGTTTTATGCAGCAACTCCAAAAATTTGAGCGGCAAATTTTACTTGAGCAGTGATTTCTCCTTTCTCAAGTCCCTTAATTTGTCCCTTGCGATTGATATTTATTAGGTTGTGTTGCAAAAAAAAATATTCAGTTGCAATAACTTGAATTTATTGACCAATAAAATGAAATATCCCCCAAAAATGGGGAGATCGTAGAAGCGTGTGAGTCTTCTATTATTTCTACCTACTAGCATCCTACCTAGATCATCTGTGATTGTAATCGGTAGCGATTAAAAGCGATGATGTATTTCCCAACCTGCTGAAAACCTGTTGTTTAACTAGCTTTAACCTTTTGCTAGAGTGAATGCTTACATTATGTTGTTGACAACGTCCATAACGTAGAGCTAGAGGGAGTTTAACAAGGCAGCAGGAGCGATCGGCAGAGGGCAGCTATGTATCCCCATAAATTTACAAAGTGTAGGCTTTCACTTGACAAAGATTGTTCCCACAGCTTCCTGGCAGAGCATAATTGAAGCCGTGCCGGTTTAGCTGTAATTGAATCTGCTTGTTGCGAAATGAGGTAGTCCTAAACAGATAATGATGAATTATAAAGTAGAAAAATAGGATATTCTAAAATCGACATATTGTGATAAAATTTTACACTTTCGTATTTCTACCAATTTCGCCATCTGCTTTTTGTCGCAAGTTCACTACCATACTCTATTTTTTGATTTTGCAACAAGCTTTCATATTCTTTGCTACTTGCCCAAAGGTATATTTCTCGTGCCCGCAATACTGGTACTGGATGGGTTAATTGTGCAGTTCGGGCAGCTTTGACCATCTCGCCGAGTTCGGTTTTGCTGATATCATCGTAGGCGCGAGCCTGGGCAATAAAAGCATCGAGGTTGAGTTGTGGTGCTAAGGTGGGTGAACCACCAGTCAGTTTCATCAACACAGACATGACAGCTTTCGGGTTTTGGGTTGCCAACAATGCAGCGCGATCGCACGTAAATTCTGCACAGCGTACCCATTCCAGAAGCTGTGCCTGGATTGCTTGGGCAAGAAATGCGCCGATGTTGGGCAAAGTTGCCGCTGCTAATATCAAAATATTTACCGGGGTCAAGTAAACACTGTGGTCACACTTGAGGTGTCCGAGTTCATGGGCAATGACTGCCTGAGTTTCCTCGGGTGTGAGCATATCAATCAAGGAAGTATGCACCACAATAAAAGGTTGTTTTCCCCGCATGGCAAAAGTGTAGGCATTTGGAGCCGGATGCTGTCTCACATACAATTGGGGCGGCTCCATATCCAGGACTTGACAAGCTTCTAGTAATAGCTTGTGTAAATGGGGCAATTGCTTTTCACCCACCAAAATGCTAGATGCAATGTTTTCCACGTAAAAAACTTGCTCCGCTACTGGCCCTAAAAGATTCCGCACCATCATATCTATACCCGGAATCTGCTTGAGCGCTCTAGTCGCCTCTAGGTCTAGCGGGTGACGAAACGAGTCTGCTTTCAGACCAATCAGCTGAGTCTTGGAGGGAAACATGGCAAAGCAAGTTGGAAACAACGGTGTTTTTGATCGGACTAATCATTAAATTAGCCTACACAGCTAGTATAGCTAGTGTTGGTTGTTGGTTGTTGGTGGTTAGTAGTTAGTGGTTAGTAGTTAGTGGTTAGTAGTTAGTGGTTAGTAGTTAGTGGTTAGTAGTTAGTGGTTAGTAGTTAGTGGTTAGTAGTTAGTGGTTAGTAGTTAGTGGTTGGTCGTCTCCCTTTCCCCCACTCTCCCCCTCCCCCACTCTCCCACTCTCCCCATCTCCCCACTAACTACTAGCCACTAACCACTAACTATTCTTAAGAGGAAATCGATGCTTCCGGATTTATGGTTGTGGGGGCAACTTCTGGATCTGCCCCAGCAGCAGGCAAGCGTTGAATTTTCGCTCCTAACTCCAGTAATTTCAGATCGAGGCGATCGTAGCCGCGATCTAGGTAGCGCAGTCCCTGAATTGTTGTTTTGCCATTTGCTGCCAAACCTGCTACCACCAAAGCTGCTGCTGCACGCAAGTCAGTGCCGATTACAGGTGCGCCAGATAACAAAGGTACTCCCCGTACAAAAGCAGTGTTGCCTTTGACGCGAATGTCTGCTCCCAGACGATTCAATTCTGAGGCATGGCGCAAACGGTTTTCAAACACAGTTTCGTTGATCAAGCTATCACCTTCTGCGATCGCCAGCAAAGCCATGAATGGCGCTTGCATGTCGGTGGGAAAGCCGGGATGGGGCATGGTTTCAATGTCTGCCGCTACCAGTCTTTCGGCTGGGAGGAGGCGCAAGCTGTCAGGCGCTTCTTCAACAATGGGAACGCCAATTTCCCGCAGTTTGGCAATGACTGGCACGAGATGTTCTGGAACTACTGGCGAGAGGAGTATATCTGAGCGGGTAATTGCTCCAGCTACTAGAAAAGTCCCTGCCTCGATGCGGTCGGGAATAATGGTATAGTCGATAGAGTGTAACTTGGGGACGCCATCGATTATAATCGTACTCGTACCCGCACCTTGAATTTTCGCTCCCATTGCGATACAGAAATTCGCCAAATCGACTACTTCTGGTTCGCGGGCAGCGTTCTCAATAATTGTTTCGCCTTCTGCCAGTGTAGCTGCCATCATCAATGTTTCTGTGGCTCCCACACTGGGAATATCTAGGTAAATTTTTGCACCCTTGAGTCGGCGGTTTTTGCGAGGAACGTAGGCATTACAAATGCCATGCTCAATCTGCACCTCGGCTCCCATTGCTTGCAATCCCCGGACGTGGAGATCTACAGGTCTTGCCCCAATCGCACAACCACCGGGTAATGGCATTTGTGCCACTCCTAGCCGTGCCAAAATCGGCCCGATCGCAAAAAAGCTTGCCCGTAACTGAGTAACCAGTTCGTAAGGAGCTTTAGATGAAGTAATCTTACTAGCATTAATGTCTAAAATATCACCATTGCGTTTGACGCTAACACCCAACGCCGACAATACCTGACCCATCCGATCTACGTCTACCAGCAACGGTACGTTACGGATGTGACAGTCGCCCGAACAGAGCAAAGTTCCAGCCATAATTACTAGTGCTGAATTTTTTGCCCCACTAATTTTCACATGGCCATGCAAAGGATGCCCACCCCAGATTTGCAAGACTGAGGAGTCTGCAACCGGTGATAATTTGGCATCTGGTAAGCCGCTAGAAGGATTAATAAGCCTACCCTCCAAAAACTGTAAATTTTACAAATTTTAAGTTGGTTTTGATTCTACAGGAAAGATTTAATTTGTCTATATTATTTGGATCACATTTGTTAAGTGGAAGTGGGGAGGTGGGGAGATGGGGAGAGTGGGAGAGGGGGAGAGTGGGAGAGGGGGAGACGACAAACCACTAACCCTCCGGGTACTCTACGAGAAGCCGCCCTGCGGGCGTCTACATGGGGGACTCACCGGCCCCCACGACCGACAGGGAGTGGGGATTGGGGGAGAACCCCCTATAAGTACGCGCTGGCTCACCACTAACCACTAACCACCAACAACAAATGATTTAGTTGACGCTTATGAAAAATTAAGTAATAATAGGAAACGGTCATTAAGCCAAAACGCAAGCGGAACTGGCGGAATTGGCAGACGCGCTAGATTCAGGTTCTAGTGCCGCAAGGCTTCCGGGTTCAAGTCCCGGGTTCCGCATAAAAAGGTAAAAGGCAAAAGGTAAAAGGCAAAAGAAAGAATCTTTTACTTTTTACTTTTTACTTTTTACTTTTTACTTTTATGATGTTGACCAGTCTACAGAATCCTCTAATTAAACAAATTAGAAAACTTCACTCCACAAAAGAACGGCACAAGCAGCAGTTATTTTTACTGGAAGGGACGCACTTGTTGGAGGAAGCTTGTGCTGTAAATTACCCATTGGTGACAGTGTGTTGCACTCAACAATGGCAAACAACCCACTCTAGGCTATGGCAGGAAGTTTGTCAAAAGAGCGATCGCGCCGAAGTTGTCAGTGAGGAAGTGATGGCAGCGATCGCAACCACAGTCCAACCAGATGGAGTAGTAGCAACAGCGAAAAAAAATGTTTCTCAAACACAGCCACCATTTACTGGTTTAGTGCTGGCTTTGGAAACGATACAAGATCCAGGTAATTTAGGTACGATAATTCGTACCGCCGCCGCCGCTGGGGCAAATGGGTTGTGGCTAAGTGAAGATAGTGTAGATTTAGACAATCCCAAGGTATTACGTGCCACCGCTGGACAGTGGTTTCGCTTACCAATGGCAGTGAGTTTAGATTTAAAAGCAACAGTACAGGAAGCCAAACAGGCAGGAATGCAAATTATCGCAACCTTGCCGAGTGCAACTTTAACTTACTGGGAAGTAGACTGGTGCCAACCAAGTTTGATTTTGTTGGGGAATGAAGGCGCTGGTTTATCAGCAGAATTAGCAGCGATGGCAGATAAAAGCGCGAAAATTCCTCTCAGTTCTGGGGTAGAGTCCTTAAATGTGGCGATCGCAGCCGCCTTAATGTTATATGAAGCGCAGCGCCAGAAAAGAGAGTGGGGGAGGGGGAGACGACTAACCACCAACCATTAACCACTAACCACTAACCACTAAAACTACTAACAAATGACTAATGACTAATGACTAATGACTATTCAGCTTTTCCCTTTTCTTGCAAATATTGCTCGATATCAGCAACTGCGTCTTCCCACGCAGCTAAATCAATGGCAGAGGAATTTTCTACTACTTGGCGATCGCTATTATTATCATCATGCAATTGTGACGTATCTTGTTCTTGAGCAGAACCATCTTGCAAAATTTGTTGCAGTTCATCTAAGGATTTTTGAAACTCTTGATCAGCGGCGTGACGCTGTTCGTGCTGACTTTGCTCCATGTTTTCAATTCCCGATCTGTATTAACATTACATACTAAAAGGCTTAACGGCAAAATCAGCCAAAGTGACAGTAAAACTTTGTTGCTCTCCTGTAGCAACAAAAGTGATTATAACTTCGCAAGCTACCGCAACTGTCAGCATAACCAAATTGCGTGCTAAGGGATAGTCGCAGACATCATCATTTGTATGTATAAATTGTTACATGACACTCTCGCTTTTTTACTCAAGTTTTTAAGTACATTTCGCAATGAGCCTTTTGACCATAGGCTCATTGCATTGCGATCGCTATTTCATGATGTCGGTTAATATTTGCAAGTCTCAGGTTTTGTTGTTTTGACAGCGACTTTTTGATTTGTAAGCCCAAGTAACTGTGAAAGAGTAAATGTTGCTTGACGGTTTGCGAGCGCTAAAACCTCATTTTCGCAAGCTTGCTTCACGACTGCTGCCAGCCCTCGCTGTTGGACTTGCTGCGCTGAGGCTGGAGAAATGTCTGGAGCCAGCCAATCTTTGTGATATTCAACAACTTCTGACCTAGACACATCGACTTTGGCATCCAAGATTCGAGGCACTGGTAATTGAATCTCAATTTTGTCTCCAAAAACAGCAACGTTGCTGGTTCCTATTTGGGATAAATCTACTCCCGCTAAAACCTGCCCTCGAACAATATACAGGTAGCTGGTCACGCCAACGGTTTGTCCAAATACTTTGTTCTCAACCCTTACTGGAATCACGACCTCAGATAGCATTCGCACGGTAGCTAGCTCTGACAGTTCCTGAATTCGCTTAATCACCATATTTGAAGGAAGGTGATTGCGACCAATCAAGTTGTCGATGTGGGGGAATACGAACCTCATGCTAGCCCAACCAGCGAATAACAATAGCGCTCCAAGGGAGATTTTCTTTAGCATAGCCCTGATTTCTCACAAATTCTCAAAAAAATGGGTCAAAAACTGCCAAAATGTATTATAATAAGGGTTTAAGCATTTCAAACACATGACCCCTCGTCGGACAGATTGTATCCCAAAACAGTTCAAATTCTCACTTTGAAAATTCACGTCCAGTCGTAGTGAATTTTAGTGGTGGAACGGCAACATCGGATGCAGCGATTTGTCTGATTGCGGAATTGGATCGAAAATGGAAAATTACATCACGGTTTGCTGAATGTCTCAAAGATTACCGAGATGTGAATTGTATTGAGCATTAGATTTGTGGCTTAATCGCTCAAAGAGTTTATGATTTAAGGCTTTTCTAAGAATTTGCATGAACGGGTGAGCGATCGCTCGTGTGAAAAAAGGCGTTGCATAATTAAGGGATGAACTGTCTATATCGTACATCTAAGCTAACCGTAATAACGGGCTTAGTCGTGGTAAACAGAACTACATCTGTGCTGATTGCGATCGCCAATATATTTAACACCCGATGCACCACAATTGCCGCACCAATTACAGTTCCTGCCAACTGGCTCATCTCCTCTTTTAACTCTCTTCTCTCTGCGTCCTCTGCACCTGGTACAGTTCATTTCTATAAAACACTCTCCAAACACTGTGGCAAAATTTATTAAAGTCCTTCCGCACTTAGTTTTCCCAGCATGACCGCAACAATTACTAACCTCCCTAGTCAGTACGATCCCTTTACCACTGAAGCTAAGTGGCAAAAATTTTGGGAAGAAAATCAAGTCTACAAAGCCGATCCCAAAGCAGGTGGCGAATCCTACTGCATCGTGATTCCACCGCCCAATGTCACTGGCAGTTTGCATATGGGTCACGCTTTTGACAATAGTTTGATAGATACCCTTGTGCGTTACCACCGCATGAAGGGAGAGAATGCTCTTTATCTGCCTGGAACTGACCACGCCAGCATTGCTGTCCATACACTTCTGGAAAAGCAACTCAAGGCAGAAGGCAAAACTCGCTACGAATTGGGGCGCGAAAAGTTTTTGGAACGCGCTTGGCAGTGGAAGGAACAATCTAAGGGGACAATTGTCAATCAACTGCGACGCTTGGGTGTGTCGGTAGATTGGTCGCGGGAACGTTTCACCCTTGATGAGGGTTTATCCAAAGCTGTTTTAGAAGCCTTTAACAGTCTCTACGAAGAAGGGCTGATTTATCGCGGAAAGTATCTAGTCAACTGGTGTCCAGAATCACAATCTGCCGTTTCCGATTTGGAAGTGGAGGCAAAAGAGGTTGATGGTAATCTTTGGCACTTCCGCTATCCCCTCACAGATGGTTCTGGTTATGTAGAAGTGGCGACAACTCGACCAGAAACAATGCTGGGTGATACAGCAGTGGCTATCAATCCCAATGATGAACGCTATCAGCATCTGATTGGAAGAACTGTGACGCTACCAATTATGAATCGGGAAATTCCGATTATTGGCGATGAATTGGTTGACCCCAGTTTCGGCACCGGTTGCGTAAAGGTGACTCCCGCCCATGACCCCAATGACTTTGAAATGGGCAAGCGTCACAGTCTGCCGTTTATTAATATTATGAATAAGGACGGCACCCTCAACGAGAATGCTGGAGAGTTCCAAGGACAAGACCGTTTTGTTGCCAGAAAGAATGTGGTTGCGCGCCTAGAGGCTGATGGTTTTCTGTTGAAGGTGGAAGATTACAAGCACTCGGTTCCGTATAGCGATCGCGGTAAAGTCCCCGTTGAACCCTTACTTTCCACTCAGTGGTTTGTCAAAATTCGCCCGATGGCAGACCGTTGCCTAGAATTCCTCGACCAAAAAAATTCACCACGGTTTGTTCCTCAACGCTGGACTAAGGTCTATCGTGATTGGTTGGTGAAGCTAAAAGATTGGTGTATCTCTCGTCAACTGTGGTGGGGACACCAAATTCCCGCTTGGTACGCTGTCAGTGAAACTGGTGGCGAGATTACCGATAACACGCCGTTTGTTGTGGCGCGGAATGACGCAGAAGCACGGGAGAAACTCACATCAAAATTTGGTGAAAATGTCAAGATAGAACGCGATCCAGATGTGCTGGATACATGGTTTTCTTCTGGACTCTGGCCATTTTCAACTTTGGGCTGGCCCGAACAAACCGAGGATTTAAAGACTTATTACCCTACCAGTGTTTTGGTAACGGGCTTTGACATCATCTTTTTCTGGGTTGCCCGAATGACGATGATGGCGGGGCATTTTACGGGAAAAATGCCGTTCAAGGATGTTTACATTCACGGCTTGGTATTGGATGAAAATGGCAAGAAGATGTCCAAGACGGCGAACAATGGCATTGACCCGTTAATTTTGATGGATAAATATGGCACAGATGCCCTGCGGTATACCCTGATTAAAGAAGTAGCTGGTGCAGGTCAAGATATCCGCATGGACTACAACCGCAAAACCGATGAATCGCCGTCGGTGGAGGCATCCCGCAACTTTTCTAATAAGTTGTGGAATGCGGCGCGGTTTGTGATGATGAATTTGGACGGGCAAACACCACAGCAGTTGGGAGAACCTCACCCCTCTCCGTTAAGCAGAGAGGGGGAGTTAGAGTTGAGCGATCGCTGGATTCTCTCTCGTTACTATCGCGTTGTCCAACAAACCAGAAGTTACATGGACAACTACGGACTGGGAGAAGCGGCTAAAGGTCTGTACGATTTTATTTGGGGTGATTTTTGCGACTGGTATATCGAGTTGGTCAAATCTCGCCTGCAAAAGAATGCAGATCCGGCATCTCGGCGAGTAGCACAACAAACTTTGGCATACGTGCTGGAAGGGATTTTGAAATTACTTAATCCTTTCATGCCTCACATTACTGAGGAAATTTGGCACACTCTCACCCAACAACCGACAGATTCCAAGCAAAGTTTATCCTTACAACTTTATCCAGAAGCCCAAACAAGCCTAATAGACTCTGCTTTGGAAGAACAATTTGAACTGTTAATTGGTACAATCCGCACAATCCGCAATCTACGTGCAGAAGCGGATGTTAAGCCTGGGGTGAAAGTAAGTGTGAATTTGCAAACCGACAGCGAAAAAGAAAGGCAAATTCTCACCTCTGGACAGTCTTACATTCAAGATTTGGCTAAGGTAGAGAATTTAACCATCGCTGCTGGCAAGCAAAAGCAACAAAGTATCAGTGATGAAAAACCCCGAATTGGTTGGACGAAAGTAGTCGCAATTATCGGAGCAATTTACTTGTTACGAGTTGGATTGGCGATCGCAGATGCGATTGACGACATTCCCTTATTCGGAACTTTCTTTGAGATAGTTGGTTTTGGGTTTGCGACTTGGTTTGTTGCCCGCAATTTACTGTCTTCTCAGGCTAGACAAAAATTCTGGCAACAGTTTTTCCAACCAACCGCTAACAAGAGTTTGCCCCAAGCAGAAGCATCACAACAGCCACCAGAACCAGAAAGAGCGCTCGCAGGTGTTATAGGTACGGTACAAGTTCTACTTCCCCTCGCTGGCGTGGTAGATATAGAGGCTTATACTGCCAAACTGCAAAAACGCCTCAGCAAAATCGAAGCGGATATAACATCCCTCACTGCTAGGTTAAGCAACCCTAAATTTGTCGAACAAGCCCCAGCAAATGTCGTACAGGAGGTGCGGGATACTTTAGCAGAAGCCCAAAAGCAAGCCGAAATCTTGCGCGATCGCTTGCGTCAGTTAGCATAGCTGTAAAAAATAATTATGAATGATGAATTATAAATTATGAAAATTTTCATCATTCATAATTCATCATTCATAATTTTATTCAAAGTCATGCTATATCTAGCCCAAGTACATAAAAACGAATTTTTAGACCAGCTCCAATTGCGGTTATTGGCACGTCAAGAAGCCGAAAATATATGGGTGACAATCCCAGAAGAGGCTTTTCTTCTTCTGGGAAAAAACAAGACTCTAAACGAGAAGTTGCTTGTTTTAGTCGAACTTTCTCCCACGGGTGATATTGAAAAACTAGAAGAAGCTACCAACTGGATACTGAATCTGATCCAAACCTATCTCGCTACGGGCATTACTCCAGACTTTTTGCGCCAAGAAGCAGAAAGGGCTGAACAGTGGCGACAAAACTTAACTTTGCAAAATCAAGATTTGGCACGTCGTACTTTGGAATTAGAAGCCCGTCGAGAACAAATTCAGGCACTAGAAGAAAGTATGAAACGAGAGAAAAATGGTAGCCACAAAGATGATACTGTTGGCTCTTAGATTACAGTCTCTCATTCGTAATGACAACAACTAGAGAGAAACTACAAAAAAGCTGATACCGTCTAACAAAGAAAAACCTCGTTGTGGACGTTATAGCTTGAAAACTCGGTCTAATTACTGGCAACTTCTACCGTATATCCGGCCCCAGTGGCACAACATTGCCAAAGGGTTTATTGGCATCTTGGGATATATACTGGCGACATTAGCCCTACTTACGCTCGTCAAGCAATTGACAACTGCTTTTGGCATGGGTAATGTAACCGCGATCGCCACAGAGATTGGCATTTTAGCAGGAGTATTTCTTGCTAGAGGCTTTTTTCAATCAGTGCAAGATATCTATATGGCCAAAGCTGCTCTGAGAGTAGCTTTTAATCTCC
Source organism: Fischerella sp. (assembly GCF_013388695.1). Lineage (NCBI taxonomy): Bacteria > Bacillati > Cyanobacteriota > Cyanophyceae > Nostocales > Hapalosiphonaceae > Fischerella > Fischerella sp. Next base: position 29,647 of record NZ_JACAEU010000131.1, on the reverse strand, counting down.
GCAAGCAGGTGTACTCCCATCTACAAAAGCTGAATCTCAGCTATTTTGAAACCGCAAAAGCAGGTGATTTATCTTACCGCCTCACTGAAGATATCGATCGCGTTGGGGAAGTGGTGCACAAACTCTTTCACGACTTTATCCCCTGTGCTTTGCAGTTGGTAGCCATTCCCATCTACATGATTTATCTAAATTGGCGGCTAACACTTGCCACAGTCATAGTTGCGCCACTGATGGGTGTGTTAATTGCTTGGTTTGGCGAACGCTTACAGAAATTCTCCCGCAAAAGTCAAAATCGCGTGTCGGACTTGTCAGCAATACTAACAGAAGTATTCAGCGGTATCCGCATCGTCCAAGCTTTTGCAGCAGAGGATTACGAAATTGCCAGGTTCAGCCGCGAAGCCGAACGTACTTTGAGGGCGAAATACTCTGCCGAAAGACTCAAAGCGATTCAAATTCCAATTATAGGATTTTTGCAGGCGGTGAGTTTTTTATTGTTGCTGTTAATCAGTGCTTGGCTAATTGCCCAAAAACAGTTGACAGTAGGAGAGTTTTTCAGTTACCTTGCCGCAGCAGCTTCGTTAATTGACCCTGTCAGTCATACCACTAACAACTACAACGAGTTTAAGCAGGGTGAGGCGTCTGTTGACCGTGTTTTTGAATTATTGGCTATTCAACCTGCTGTGACAGAAAAAACTGATGCGATCGCCCTCCCCCCAGTCACTGGCAAAGTAGAATATCGCCATGTGTCTTTTGCCTATAAACCTGGGGAACCTGTCCTAAAGAATATCAGTTTGTTGGCAATGCCAGGAGAAGCGATCGCCCTAGTAGGTGCTTCGGGTGCTGGTAAAACTACGTTTGTGAATCTTCTACCCCGTTTCTACGATCCTCAAAATGGCCAAATCTTAATTGATGGCGTTGATGTTCGCGATGTCACACTTAACAGTCTGCGCCGACAAATTGGTATTGTTCCCCAAGAAACCATCATGTTTTCCGGAACAATCGCTCAAAACATCGCCTTTGGACAACATCAGTTTGACATGGCAGATGTTGAGAAAGCCGCAATAATTGCTAATGCCCATCACTTTATCAGCCAACTGCCCGATAGTTACGATACTTGGGTAGGCGAACGAGGGGTAAATTTATCGGGTGGACAACGGCAAAGAATAGCGATCGCCCGTGCTGTTCTCCTTAACCCGAGAATATTAATACTAGATGAAGCGACATCAGCCCTTGATTCGGAGTCGGAAGCCTTGGTGCAGGAGGCGTTGGAAAGGTTAATGTCAGGGCGAACCGTGTTTATTATTGCTCACCGTCTCAGTACCGTGAGAAGGTGCGATCGGATTTTAGTACTGGAAAAAGGACAGATTGTGGAATCGGGTACTCATGAAGAATTATTAGCCCTTTCCCGCCGTTATGCTCGATTTTACGCCCAACAATTTAGTTAGCCAAGTAAGTTGGCACGAATAAAGTTAACTCGTGAGGGTCGTCATTAGACATCTGGTAGAAATTAATAATGCGTTACCCGAAATTTTTGTAGAGACGCGAAATTTCGCGTCTCTACGTTCAGTTAAGGGTTGTCTGTGGTAGTTCTGTGCGTGTAGAGACGTTGCAATGCAATGTCTCTACAAATTTTATCGGTGGGTAAATTATCTTATCACCAAGCGTATTGAGTTATAGGCGCGCTAAAATCGGTTGATTTTCTGCAACACTGACAGAGTTGGAAATTGGCTCAGTGCAGTAAATTTCGCAAGAATTATTCGGACTTTCAATTAATTTGACTTTGTAAAGCTTAGCTCCCAATTCCTGAATAGGCGATCGCAATAAGTTACTAATGTGAAGTGCAATATTTTCGGCAGTAGGAACAACTTGCCAAAAGTAAGGAATGTCTTTGTTTAAAAAAGTATGGTCGAACGGTTCAACTACATAATCTTCTATCGCCTGGTTTAAAGCACCTAAATCTACAATCATGCCAGTGCGGGGGTCGATTTCCCCTTTTACTGTCACTTCTAGATGATAATTGTGTCCGTGACCGTTGGGACGAGCGCACTTACCATAAATATCAGAGTTTTCTTGTTCGCTAAGGTCAGGATGCGCTAGCCTGTGAGCGGCGCTAAAGTGAGTGCTGACGGTGAGATAAGCTTCCATTCCGTTTCCCATATAATCTGCCCAAAGTTCAGGATTTTCAAATAGCTGCACGCGGACAAGAGGTAAATAGGGTGCTAGCCGCTGCCAGATCACCCGTGCAATATTTTCTGTTGTGGGCAGAGTTTGTTGAAATTCTGTCCACACATCATTGAGATAGGAAAAGTCTAGCTGGCTGGTTACTTCTCGTTTAATTACGTGTTTCACATCAGACAAGTTCAGCACCATGCCATATTTATCCAATTCCCCCATAAGGGAGACAAATAAGACATAGTTATGTCCATGCCCAGGAAAGCGAGAGCAAGCACCAAATTTCTCAAGATTCTCAGCTTCACTCAGTTTTGGCAACCAATATCGATGACTTGCCGAAAATTGAGCGCGGCGATTCACAATGCATTGCATGAGTACACTGGTAGCTTTATTTAATATTTCTTAATATTCTAACGCTTCTAGTATCAATTGAGATGGGGAGAGTGGGAGAGTAGTAAACCACTAACCACTAACCACTAACCACTAACTACTAACCACTAACCACTAACCACTAACTACTAACCACTAACTACCAACCACTAACCACTAACCACTAACTACCAACCACTAACCACTAACTATTGACTTACTTGTACGCCATCACCGAATCTTGCGCTTCTCGGTACAATCCTTTGGCATTACGGAACATTTCTTGACCTGCGTGCAAATAACTTTCGTCGTAGTTCAGGGGGAAATATTCTAACTCGTCTAGTCCATCACCAATTTGATTTAGACAGTAGTAAAGGTGAGCCGCTACTCTTGCTAAGCTGGGGGGATTGGGCAGAGAACGAAAAGTAATTTGTGCCTGTTTGAGGTCATCTCGACAAGTGTCTAAGTAATCCTGAAATTCCTCTAACAGCACATCATCAAAAGGATCGGCCGCTAATTTCTCAATTTGTGTTTTCAAAGAGTTGAGAATGGCATACACCCAGCGATTTACTGGTTGATAAACCAGACGCAGCCATTGTTCAATTTGTTCGTCTACATCTCTTCCTGTCTGTCGTTGTGCTTGGTATTGTTGCCCAGCAGCGGTGCTACGCTGCTGCCTACTACCGTTAGATTTTTGGGTGCGGTGGTTGTGGAGTCGTCGATCGTAACTTTGGCGTCTTTCAGCATCGCCTAAGACTTCATAGGCAGCATTAATACGGATAATCTGCTCAGCATCAGCCGTTTCTTGATTGCTGTCAGGATGATATTGCTTTGCCAAGCGGCGATATGCTTGCTTAATTTCCGCTTGGCTGGCAGTTGGACTTACTTTGAGAGTTTCGTAGTGGTTAGTATCTACCATTATTTCAATGTACCGTTAGCTGATGCTAACTGCTACCCTTCCAAAATGCATTATCGATCACTCACCATGCTCAACAAGCATAATTTTGATTTTAGGATTGCTCAAATATTGCTGGTGTCTTTTGCCTCCAAGCATTAGCTTTGTTCAACTCATGTCATGTCTCCAAGTCTTGGAACAAGGGCGTACTTAAGTACCTTTCTCCAAAACTGGGCTGAATCATCACAATCAAATGCCCCTCGTTTTCTGGACGTTGGGCAACACGAATTGCAGCACACAAAGCAGCACCACTGGAAATTCCAGAGAGTAAACCTTCTTCTCGTGCCAAACGCCGACCGTAAGCGATCGCTTCTTCATCGGTAACAGTAATCACTTCATCAATCAATCCTACCTTCAGCACTTGCGGAACAAACCCAGCGCCAATTCCCTGGATTTTGTGTGGCCCGGGTCTTCCTCCTGATAAAACTGGGCTATTGGCTGGTTCTACTGCGATCGCCTTAAAGCTAGGTTTGCGTGCTTTAATTACTTCTGCAACACCAGTAATAGTGCCACCAGTACCCACTCCCGCCACAATCGCATCTACCTTGCCATCAGTATCTTCCCAGATTTCCTCTGCTGTCATCTTTCGGTGAATTTCCGGATTAGCAGGGTTACGAAACTGTTGCAATATATACGTATATGGCGTTTTGTCAACTATCTCTTGTGCCCGCCTAATTGCACCACTCATGCCTTCAATTCCTGGTGTGAGTTCCAGTTCTGCACCATAAGCCCGCAACATTGCCCGTCGCTCTGCACTCATCGTCTCTGGCATCGTTAAAATTAACCGATATCCTTTAGCTGCCGCTACCATTGCTAAGGCTATTCCCGTATTTCCCGAGGTAGGTTCCACTAAAACTGTTTTGCCAGGAACAATCAACCCTTCTTCCTCAGCGGCGTTAATCATGCTGACGCCAATTCGGTCTTTTACCGATGCTGCTGGGTTCATACTTTCCAGTTTCACCACAATCTGAGCTACACAACCTTCCGCTTGGGGAATGCGGTTGAGTTGCACCAAGGGAGTACGCCCGATCAGTTCTGTGATGTTATGAGCAATTCGCATTCTTTTGTCCTTAGTCAATGGTCAATAGTCAATGGTTAGTAGTTAGTCGTTAGTAGTTAGTTGTTGACCACTAGCTACTAACCACTAACTACTAACAAATAACTAAATGTAGTACATTAAATCCAACTGCCGCCGTGAATCTCGTTTTTCACAGAGATCGGCAAGTGTGTAATTTTGGAAAACGGAGTTCGCTGCTTGACGTGCTTCTTGCCAAATTTCTTCTACAACACCACCATCTACGGTTTTGGGTCTAGTGTCTTCCTCACACGTCTGTACCTTATCTAAGCCTTCCACACATCCTAAAACTTCATAAAGCGTGATTTTCCAAGGCTCTCGTGCCAAAAGATATCCACCTTTTGACCCGCGTAAGCTCTTGACTAGACCCCCACGCCTTAAGGTCGCTAGCAGCTGTTCCAGATAACGGTCAGGGATGTTTTGTTGTGCCGCTATCTGACGAATTTGCAGCGGTTCTCCACTTTGGTAATGAATTGCTAGTTCTAATAAAGCAAGAATTGCGTATTCTGACTTACACGATAGTTCCACAGGCAGTAAGGTGAAAGCTAAAAGGTAAAAGGTAAAAGGTAAAGGCAAAAGAAAATATTTTTTCCTTCTTGCTTGATCCCTCTACCTTATTAGTATACTCCGGTTCTCCACTGGGGTTTGTTATTTTTCCATATATGAACATAAAAATCCCCGCCATTGGGCGGGGGAAAAGATTTTATGGCGATGTCAGTCGTTTGTTGGTAGTTATTTGTTGTTTGTTCCGATCAACTACCAACTACCAACAATCAACAACTATATTAGAAAGTGAAAGTTGTTCTGACTGTACCGATAATCGCATCGTCATTATCGCTACTTTGACCAGGAGCGGTCAACCAAATCACACCAGGAGTGATAGAAATATTATCGCTGACCTGATATTTATAGAAACCTTCAATGTGGTACGGTACATCACTATCTCTCACACCAGCTACTCTGTTCAGAGAGTAGGGTTGAGCGCCACCAAAGATGCCCAAAACGTTGCCTTTCTTACCGAAGTCTGGAAGGGCTACTCCTAAACCATAGCTATAAGCTTCAAAGTCATCATCGGAACCGAAGCCGCTAACATCGTGGTAAGAGAAAAAGCCACTAACTGAGATTTTGTCGCTGGGTCTAAAGGCTGCTGACAAGCCGTAGGAGTTGCTTGAAGATGCATTTGTAGCACTCAAAGCGTTGGCTTGTGCAGTACCTACTACAGGAACGTTTGCGCCTTGGATTCCACCTGCATCAAATAAAGCGCTACCTGAACCGTGATAGCCGTGGACGTAGGTTGCAGCTAATGCTAGGCGATCGCCTAGATTGAAGTTCAACTGTCCAAGAGCAGCATAGTTACCATCGAAGATACCTGAACCGCCACCAGGATTGCTAGCTTCAGATCCCAAGTAACCTACAGTGATTGAACTTGGTTTGAGGATACTGCCGCCAGAACCAAAACCGAAGTTAACTGCTGCACCAGCACCGCCTCCAATGCGGAAAATTGGGTTTTCAGAAGCAAAGGTAGATAGAGCGCCATTACCACCGTCGAAGTCCTCAAAGTAAGGGTTGACGGTAGATGCGATGTCGCTCCAAATACCACCAGTGGCTGAAACGTAAACTCGGGCATTATCACCCAAGGGGAAGTAGTACGCCAACCAATCTAAAAATACGTTGTTTTCGTTATCGGGATCGCCAGTAATATTGAAGGTTTGGAATCCCTCTGCACTACCCGGGACTCCTAAGTCTAACCTTTGTGCATTACCAGTTGCCAGACGCGTGTGCAAAACATCTTTACCAGTGAAGCTGGTTTGTAAGTCTAAACGTACTCTATTTTGGAAGACGGTATTGTTCTCATCATCACTACCGAAGGAGTCAGTGAGAGCAAAAATAGCTTCACCAACCAGCTTAGTGGTGGTTGAAAACTGGTTAGCTTCCAATTCAGCAGTACGTGCTTCTAATGCGTCTACACGACCGCGTAAGGTTGCCAGTTCCGCAGAAAATTCTTCTTGCAACCGCTGCAAGGTAGCCAAATCTTCTTTGGTGACTAATTCAGCTGTTGCTGTAGCAATTAATTCGTTGACCCGATCCAAACAGGCATTCAAACCTGCGGCAAATTCATAACGGGTCATAGGACGGTTTCCGCGATAGGTACCGTTCGGATAACCTGCAATACAACCATAACGCTCAACCAGAGACTGTAATGCTTGGAATGCCCAGTCAGTTGGCTGTACGTCGGAGAACTGGGAAACCGATGTCACTTGGGACTGAGTGTTATTAGCTGTTTTCCCTTCGCTGCTATAGCGGTTAACTTGTTCTAGGACATTAACTTCAGTTTGTGGTTGCGCTTGAGCCACAATTTCTGGCTGTTGAGGAACTTCGATACCAGAAGCTGTAAATGCTGTCTGTGCAGAAGTGCCTTGTTGTTCAGCTGCTGATAAGTCTGCCTTTATCGCTTCAGAGGCGGTGCTAGCAGGAGCGGCGATCGCCGTCGTTGAAACCAACAGCGTGGCTCCTAAAACTGCTGGACTTACCACTAAGGATTTCCACAAGATATTAGACATCGTTCCTGTTCTCCTCACACCTTGTTCTATTGGTAATTTTAATTTGCTGCAACTATTGTTGAAAATGTGACTTCTTGTTGAAACCTGTGGATGAGGCATATTTGCCCCTAAATATAATTTTAGTTTTTGCTAAGCTAAACGGCTAATTAAATTCTGGTAAAAAACTTATGTGATTAACTTATGCAAAAACATATCCTCATTGCCTGTCATTATAAAACATTTGACACAGATGGCGATACGTCTAGGTTCGCAAATGTAACTGTCACACATCAGGTTCTGCTTGTTCAAATCCTGGATATAGATAGGTAGTCTGGTTTGCAAGCTCAGAAACAGCGATCGCTACAGACAAAAAAACACTCAGGATCTATTAGTTAAATATCAAACAAATGAGCTGTATTTCAATTGTAATATTACTCAGAGTTAATACTTAAGTAATCTGGGAAATCTCCTTCGCTAAATCGAAATCTTTCTGCGTTAAACCACCTGCATCATGTGTCGTAAGTGTGATTTTGACTTTGTTATAAGAAATCTCTATATCTGGATGATGACCTGCTGATTCCGCAGGTTCAACAAGTTTATTTACAAACTCAATTGCCTGCACAAAATTTTGAAATGTGCGGTTTAACTGCAACTTTGATCCTTCTAGTGTCCAGTTAGAGAGATTGCTTAGTTGTTGTTTAATTTCTGCCTCAGTGAGTAACTGCGCCATATCAATAAACTCCTACTTAATCAATTTCTCTTCATTTAAGGAGGCTGATCAATATAATCAACCTTCCAACCCTTTTATGCTTCCATCTATTGACAAATATTAACTTTTAAACTTTTATAAGTTTGTCAAGATGGAAAATAAGGGAATTTGCGGAGATGAATATACTTACTGTTTACTTTTCCACGTCTAGACTTAATCTGCGATCAAACTCATCCTGACAGTTCCAGCCGTTAAAAGAACTAAGTAGTTGGTCATCTTTAAATTTTGGAGCAGGAGTTGGTTCAACCATCTCCACAGACGCAAATCATTACACTTAGTTCCCAAGGGTATAATACAAAATATGACTTTCTAATTTAAGAAAATTATAATTTAATAATTTAATTTTTACGATTAATTAATATATTTCAAGCAATATATAAAAAACTATCCGCTCTTACTTTAGATCGGGTGATCTAGGTAAGAGCGGTCTAGCGGGTCTTCAGGTTGCAATCTAACTGCCGGAAGGAACTCCAAGCTAGCCTAGCTGCTTGAGGTAATTTAGTCTCTCAAGAAGACTAAAGCTGACTTTTAGAGAACAGCTCCGGCACACAGCCGATTTCCTGCAACCTGATGACCCATGCATTTACTACTATCTGTCATGGGCATCACCTCCTTGTTGCCTAAGCGGTCTTAGTCTCAAAAGGCAGAGCTTGTGACTCTGGGTTTTTGATTGCTGCTATTCAATATAACACATGATTGTGGAAGTTAGTAGTTAGTAGTTACTAGTTGGTTGTTTCCCACTAACCACTATCCACTAACCATTAAATTAGCAATGGGCGAGCCAGGAAAAAGCTGGAAATTGATTTGGCATCTACAGGCTCACCTTGCACGATCGCTTTTTCTAATTCTTCAGGAGTCATTAAGATTGTTTCGATATCTTCGTCTTCTTCCTGTTCTGGTGGTGTTTGGAGCTTTTCTAAATCTTGTGCTAGATACGCATAGATAATTTCATCAGAATAGCCAGGAGCTAGAAAAAATTCTCCTAGTTTTTGCCATTTATGAGCGCGATAACCAGTTTCTTCCTCTATTTCACGCTTAATGGTATCCGAGGGGTCTTCGTTTACTTCCACAGTTCCAGCAGGGAACTCTAATAAACGTCCCCCAATTGCAAAACGATACTGGCGTACGAGTACAAGTTTACCTTCTGGGGTAACAGGCACAGCCAAAGCACCGCCAGGGTGACGAATGCACTCCCATTCTCCCTCGGATTGATTTGGTAAACGCAACCGATTGACCTCAAAATCAAACTTGCGTCCTTTGTAGAACAGGCGTTCTTTCAGCAGCTGGGGTAATTCTCTACCTAGTGGCATAGTTTAAGTTATATAGACTAAAAAATCACAAGTTAATACCGAAGTTGCTTGTTAAATCAGCATTGTTCTGTGTTTATTTGGTGTAACATTAAATGCCAGTAAAAAGATGTACTTGGGAACAGTCTACCTCTTTTACCAGTTCTTGAATTGTACGTCCAGAAACTGGTTCCACCCAATCTGGGGCTATCTCCGCTAGCGGTATCAAGACAAAAGCTCGTTCCCGCATTCTTGGGTGGGGAATTTGCAGATTTGGGGTATGCAAAATTAAGTCATCATATAGCAACAAATCCAAATCAAGAGTTCGCGGTTCCCAACGTTCTTTGCGGACTCGCCCAAACTTTTTTTCAATTTCTAACAAACTTTCTAACAATAAATGTGGTATCATCTCGACTTGCAGTATCGCGCAACCATTCAAATAATCTGGCTGCGGTGGTCCTACAGCTTTGGTTTTGTACCAACTGGATCTTGCTTCTAAAATAATACCTGGTGTTTTGGCTAAATCCTCTATAGCTGCCTCTAAAATTGCATAAGAATCACCAAGATTACTACCAAGAGCAACGGCACTATATGTACAGCATTCTTTGGCTGCGTTACCTATTATCTTTGACAAAGTCTGAGGTTTTGCAAATATATTCAACCGTTTTACAACTGCGAATAATACAGAAAAATTTGTATTAGTTCCTACAAAAAAACTTCGGTAAATGATAAAAATCTTTGCTTAGTATTGCATTTAGTTAATAATTTATTAGGATATTATACTAACACAAACGTAGCGACCAATCCGAAAAATTAATGGTGGTTAGGTCGCAACTGCTGGAAGCGAGGAACTGACGTGGCGAAGTTTACCTCCTGGTTTAAGGAACGAGCGACAAAGTCGAGTGACCTTCAAACAGAGAAATCGGAATCGTCGCCTGGCGATTCCAATGAAAATAAGGAATCCATAAATGAAGAAAGCTGCTCAACAACAAAGTCAGAGAAAGCAAAGCAGATACTAAATCAGGGAGTTGCAAAGCTTCCCGGCAGTCGTAAACCGCTTTATCGTCGTTATTGGTTTTGGGCTGGCTTAGGTATCAGTGGCGGGATCGTTGCCATCAGTTATGGTATGTGGTCAATAGATCGCACTTTACCAGATAAAGCAGAACTAAATGCTGTTGTTCGAGAACAAACACTGACCATCAAGGCTGCTGATGGTACAATTTTGCGACAGCAAGGAGAAGCAACCACAGAACATCTCAAGCTGGAGGAGATGCCAGATAAACTCAAAAAAGCCTTTATCGCTTCAGAAGACAGAAGATTTAACCAGCACCAAGGCATAGATACTCAAGGAATAGTCAGGGCGGTCTGGAATAATTTGCGATCGCAGAATGTGGTAGAAGGTGGTAGCACGATCACGCAACAGCTAGCGCGGATTCTCTTTCTCAAACAAGAGCGCACTGTCTTGCGTAAGCTCAAGGAAGCTCGCCTGGCACAGAAAATAGAAGAAAATCTCTCAAAAAACGAGATTCTGGAGCGCTATCTCAATCTAGTTTATTTGGGTTCTGGGGCATATGGTGTTGCAGATGCGGCATGGGTATACTTCAGCAAATCAGTGCATGAACTCACTTTGGGTGAAATGGCAACAATCGCCGCCTTACCCCCAGCGCCAAATCGCTTCTCACCCCAGGTGAACCTAGAAGCGGCCAAGCAGCGGCGGAATCTAGTATTACAACGGATGTTTGAAGATGGCTATATTACAGCACTTGATAAACAAATAGCGATCGCCGAACAATTAGCTATCAGACCTAGCAAGCCCAAGCGGTGGCAAATAGAGTCTCCCTACTTTATTAGCTACATTCAAAAAGAATTGCCCAAGTATGTTTCCCCGGAAGTTTTGCAGGCTGGTGGTTTAACCGTGGAAACTACCATAAACCCAACTTGGCAGAAAGCAGCAGAAGAAGCAGTTAACAAAACTCTGCGAAATCAGGGCCGTTGGGAAAACTTTAAGGAAGGAGCAATGGTTGCCATCGATCCTCGCAACGGTGAAGTTAAAGCAATGGTTGGGGGAAAGGATTTTGGTCAGAACCAGTTTAATCGCGTTACCCAGGCACAACGTCAGCCAGGATCGACTTTTAAGGGATTTGTGTACGCAACAGCCATAGCAGCCGGTATGAACCCTAATCAGAGTTATTTGGATGCCCCCTTAGTTGTGGATGGCTATGAACCAAAAAACTTCGATGAGGGTTTCCGAGGCTGGACGACCATGAGGGATGCTCTTACTAAGTCAGTTAATATTGTTGCAGTAAGAGTGTTGATAAAAGTGGGATTTGATCCAACCATCAAACTAGCCCACGACATGGGAATTAAATCAGAACTCAAGCCTATGTATTCCTTGGCTCTCGGTTCAAATGAGGTGAATTTACTAGAATTAACCAGTGCTTACGGTTCCTTTGCCACACAGGGATTACACGTAGAACCACACGGGATTACCCGCATTCTCAACCGCCAAGGTAAGGTAATCTGGACTGATAATTTTAAACCAAAGCGGGCATTAGATAAAGACAGTACCGCGATTATGACCTGGATGTTACGCAACGTAGTTAATCAAGGTACTGGTACTGCTGCTCAGTTGAGTGACAGACCCGTTGCAGGTAAGACTGGTACTACCGATGATGCCCGCGATCTGTGGTTTATTGGCTTCATACCTCAATTGGTAACAGGTGTGTGGTTAGGTAACGACGATAACAAACCTACATCAGGTGGTAGCAGTACCGCCGCCTACACTTGGCGTGAATTCATGGAAAAAGCAACAGAAGGGATGCCTGTTGAGAAGTTTCCCGAACGACCAAAACTAGAAGGTCGAAAAGGCACTATCAAGGCACAGGCCATTAAACCTAATCGAATTATTAATCGCGCTGTTCCTTCTAGTAAAGATTATGATGATGGCGAACAGCAATCATATCGGGGAAGTAGATACAGAAGACGCTCTTACCAAGGGCAGCAAGAAGATCAAACCCCAAGACGCAGACGGCGCTACTATCAGCGTCGTTACAGTAGTTCAGAATCAGCTTCCAGCAGTGAATCTACCTCGTCAAACACGCCACGACGGTACAGGCGAGTAGAATCAAATTCTTTGCCTATAATACCTCGACGACGACGTTATACACCTCCTTCTGGTAACTCCTCTGGTAGTCAGCCTTCCTGGCGAGAGAGACTCAAACCCAGCTCATCGCAGTGAAGAGTGGAGGAGTGAAGGAGTGGGGGAGTGGAAGAGTGGGAGAAAAAAGAATTCTTCTTTCTCCCCATCTCCCCATCTCCCCATCTCCCCCTCCTAATTTCCTCCTCTCCCCTCTGACTTGTGGGGGATGTTGGTGATACGCTCTTTTTATAGGTTTTTAAGTAGTGTTGCCTACTTTAGGAGAATATACTCATGGCTTTATTGATGCAAGCAGCAGCGCAAGCAGCAAACGAACCGCATTTTCCTTTTGCTTTCACTGCGGTTTATGTGATTGGTTTTATTGCTGCTGTCACGATTGGTTCAATTGCTTGGTACAACTCTAAGCGTCCCGTTGGTTGGGAAGATAAAGAGCGTCCCAGCATTGTCCCCAAGGTTGAAAAAGACGAAACCCCAGGTGTTGGTGAACCCAAATAGTCAAGAGTCAAGGGTCAACAGTCAAGAGTCAAAGTTATTTCTTTTGACTATGGACTATGGACTCTGGACTTTTGACTTTGGTTAATTTTGAATCTCAACCCAACGACGGTAAAGCTTTTGAATTTGTTTGAGAAGGGCATTTAATCCGGCTTGGGTTGACTCTTCCTGGTTAGAATCAGACAATTGTTGTAATTTCATGAGCAGTTTAGCTTCTTCTATTGCCACTTCATCATCGCTGTAAATTAAACCGCTGATGGCTTGAATCAGGTTTTGGCAATCTTCCATGCTAGGGCGATCGCCTAAATACTCCCTTACCCAGTCGTAGCACTCTACTGGTTGGACGGGAACTAATTCGTAAAGCAAAGGTTTTATATCTGGATCGCCAGCTACGCCTTTTTGTTGAGCTATCTGACGTAGATATTGCCTTTCTTCTGGTTGAATTCTGCCGTCTATCCAAGCTGCTCCAATCAGAATTTTTACTAAGTTTTTTACATCACTGGAGTTCACTGACATCACAGCCTCCTCTGGTTGATTCTGCCCTCCCTGAAATCTTACAACCCCTGACAGTATTCACCCTGAATGCTTTGTTTTTCTTAAGCGAACCACAAAAAATCCATCCATATTATGTTGATGGGGCAATACTTTCAGCCAGCCTTGTGGCGTGGAATACGTGGAAAAAGCTGAATCCAGATTGGCAGGCTCTATTTGCCAATTTGGGTTTTTGGCTAAAAATGACTCTATCACGCCTTCATTTTCTGCCGGATGCAACGTACAAGTAGCGTAAACTAATACACCTCCATTCTTGACAAAATTAGAAGTATGTGATATCAACTCCTTTTGAAGCATCGAAAGTTCCTGTACAGATTCTGGTGTTTGTCGCCAACGAGCATCGGCATGGCGGTGTAGGGTTCCCAAACCAGAGCATGGAGCATCTAGCAAAACACGGTCAGCAGAGTTGGTAAACTGGGATAAATCGCGGCTGTCACCAATACAAATTTCAATAGATTTGAGATTGAGTCTTTGCATATTTGCTTGGAGTTTCCGCATCCGGGAGGAAGTGCGATCGCACGCCCAAATTTTTCCTTCGTCTCGCATCAATTCGGCAATATGAGTGGTTTTACCTCCAGGTGCTGCACAAGCATCAATCACCACTTCTGTTGGTTGGGGATCGAGGAAATGACTTACTAGTTGAGCACTACTATCTTGTACACTCCACCAACCCTCGCGAAAACCAGGGAGATTTTGGATAGGCCCGGGATTTGTCAGCAATCGTAACGCCTGCGGTAAGTGAGGGAGGCGTTGGCAGGAAACCCCAGCATTTTGTAAAGCTGCTTCTACTGCATCTACATCAGTACGCAACGGGTTCACCCGCAAGTCAATTGTTGGAGTTTGGTTCATCCAGATACAGAGTTTTTCTGTCTCGGCAACACCAAATTGATCTATCCAAACTTGAATAATCCAGTCGGGAAAACTGTGTAAAATACCCAAGCGTTCTACTGGGTTTTCTGGCAATCGCAACAAAGACGTGGGAAGTGTATCTGTGTCCTTCTCTACAAGGCGGAGATACTGGCGCAATAAACCGTTAACAAAACCAGCGAGTCCAGAAAAACCATTTTCTTTGGCTAGTTGCACGGTGGTATTAACAGCAGCGCTAGCGGGGATTCGTTCTTGATACAACAGTTGGTACAAGCCGAGATACAGAATGATGCGGAGGTCTTTTGGTTGCTGGTGGGATTTCTTTTTACTGAGTTGGTCGATAAGGAAATCAAGAGTGCGCTGTCTTCTTGTACAGCCATAAACTAATTCTGTTAGCAAACGGCGATCGCTATCTGCTAAATTGGCTTTTTGCAGCACTCTATCTAATGCCACATCAGCATAAGCCCCCTTGTGAACATCTCGCAGGGCAACAAAAGCTAGTTGTCGGGGGGAAGTATTTTGGCTTTTTGATTTTTGATGTTGCAATGATACAAATAAAAATTAAAGCGTAACTACTTTAATACTACCCCTGTCAAGGTGTAAGTCTTGGAAATGGATTTTTCTTGGTGTCAACGATTTCTTTCTTCGTTGGCTTTGCTGGTTGTAATAGCTTGCTCAATGGCCGTTGCAGGTATCGTTGTCTCTATTGCTTTTAGCAAATCATCTCTTTGTATCATTGGAGACAAAAGGGAGAAATCTTTGAGATGCACTACAGTTTACTTTCAGTGTTGATTACAACCCTTAATTTACACAACTTTGCGCCTTAACTGAACCGTATTGGCTTATATCTAGCCAAAGGTTCAGCTAGTGTCTCCAAAGTAGCACGGGTTGCCGCTACTTCTGCATTGCCACGCAAATTCCAAGGGGCGCGATGTTGAACTTGTCCAATCAATTCATCGTGTTGCACATTCCTTCCTCGTGTCTGTGA
The DNA here is from genome assembly GCF_013388695.1 of Fischerella sp. Lineage (NCBI taxonomy): Bacteria > Bacillati > Cyanobacteriota > Cyanophyceae > Nostocales > Hapalosiphonaceae > Fischerella > Fischerella sp. The sequence continues at coordinate 14,425 of NZ_JACAEU010000131.1, read as the reverse complement.
CTCAATGTTTGACTTGTAATTGTGACTAACGCTTAAATACCTAGTTGTAATGTGCTTTTTATCTTATGAACCGATTTTAGAAAGCTTAAAATTCCCTTTCCTCTAACTAATGGAAGGTAGTGTTTAATATCAGCGTCTGCTGTGCGAAAGAGATAAATCGTGTCTGCTTCAATAGTGATACTGTCGCTGAGTAAGTAATTTACCGGAGATAATATTATTTGGAATCGCAAGCTTAGCCAGAAAAATATTAAGTAGTGGATCGGTAGAGTAGGGTTAGTAGTCAACAACCAACTACTAACTACTAACTACTACAATTCCTAATGCGTATGAGGAATCATCCTCCCACAGGGATAGGTTGCTACTTCTTGGGAAGCAGCCTCAGTCATAGCAACTGGTATATTCTCTAGTGGTTGAGTTTGAACTGCTAAATAATCTGCCCGCAGTCTCTCTAGCATCTCTTGCCGCCGATCGTACAGCCGCTTGAGGGGACGGGATTGACACTGGTTGATGACATATGCCGTCACTAAAGGTAGTGCGATTGTGCTGTCGGTGTAACAAACAATTGTGCTGGGTAGTTCTTGCGGATCAATTTTGCCCCAGCTAACAGCTTCTGAAGGTGTTGCCCCAGACAAACCACCAGTATCTGGACGAGCATCGGTAAACTGGATAAAGTAATCGTGTCCTCGTTCTTCTAGCCCCAATACTTCATGAATTTGTGGTTGAGTTTGTAGCAAGAAATTTTTGGGACTGCCACCACCAATAATCACCGCTGCACTTTTACCCTCATCTGCCCGCGAATTGTAGGCGATCGCCGCTGTTTCATTCACATCAATTGCTGGATCTAACACTAACTGTGAACCCTCCAGTGCCAAAGCAGCAACGTTCATGCCAATCGAACTATCACCAGGAGAAGAAGTGTAAATAGGTACACCACATTCATATGCAGTTGCTAGCAAGCAAGAATGTTGGACTCCCAGTTGCTTTTCTACTTCTCGGACATACATACCCAGCAGATAATGAAACTCTGCCGTCCCCATCCGCTTTTGAAATGGTTCTGCTTGTAAAATTTTGCGGATGAAGGCATCTGTTTCCAATAACACGTCATAGCCAAAAACAATATCATAAATACGGATAGTACCTTGCTGGCGTAATTGCACATCATCTACAAACGGATTGCCAGCAAACAATTCAAAGCCTAAACCATAGTGCATATCATGGTAGAGATTTGCACCGGTGCTAATCATCCAGTCAATAAAACCATTGCGAATTAGTGGTGCTAGTGTCGAAACTCCGAATCCTGCTGGTGTCATTGCACCGGAAAGGCTAACTCCTACTGTTACGCCTTCTTGTAGCACATCCCGACTCATTAGCTGACAAGCTTCCCGCAACCGTGCCGAGTTGTAGGCGGTAAAGTAATTATCAATCAAATCAACTACCCCAATTTCTTTGGGCATAGGTGTGGGTGCGATTTTCTTTCCCAGCTGTTTTGACATTGCTGTACTCTCAACACTAAATACGCCGAGTCTAATGTTAACTATGCATGATGTGCAACTTACTGCAACTGGAGAAACTTCAATAGCGCGATCGCATTTAGCATAAAGATTCCACTGTCGCCGGAAGGAATTTATTGTTTCCTGCTATGTAACAGGATTTCAAGAAGTCTCTCTTTTTGATAACCAAGCTATGACTTCTGTTAGAGGAATAATTATTTTTTTGCAGTTAGTCTTGGATTTGTACTCAAAAAACTAATTGGCTCGAAAATAGGTTGGTTTTTACCAGATTTCATTACTAACCTATAACTCTGTTTATGAAGTTAGTTACAGATAGAAGCTAGGTTCAGTTTCTATTGGCGCTAGCTGAATTTGGAGTGAGCCAATGATATTGCAAATCGTGAAAAGTATCGAGAATTAACTCGTGGAGTATTGTCATGATAAATTTGATTTCTAGTGCGATCGCTCATATCAGTTCTCTGTTTAAGGGACTTCAAGTAAAGCGTTTTTTGGCTGTGTTTCAATGTACTTGATCCCCCAACTTTCAAGAGATAGTAATGTTGGTTCGAGCATTTTACCTAAATCTGTCAGTGAATATTCTACTTTTGGTGGTATCTCTGGATAGATTTTTCGACTGATTATTCCATCGTTTTCTAATTCTCTCAATGGACACCTAGTCATTTATCAGTGCTTGACTGGCTAAGGGAGACATCAAACTTAGGGATTTCCAAGTAAAAAATATCCAATCGCTAGGAATGTTAAAGCTGTTGTTACCAACGCTTAAGTTTTTGATCGATCCTGGTTGATATAACATTTTCTTATATGTTTTGTTTCCAGGAAAAGTTTATGAACGCCAACAATCAAACAGAGTTGAACCTAGACTCAGAAGCTAAACAATTAATGGAGGAAGCCTCATCCTCAACCCTCACTGATGAGCAGTATCGCAAAAAGATGCAGCGACGCAAAGAAGTGCAAGATAAACGTATAGCACAAGCAGTGCCAGAAAAGGGATTAATAATAGTTCACACTGGCAATGGCAAGGGAAAAACAACTGCGGCGTTGGGAATGGTGTTGCGATCGCTCGGTCATGGATATAAAGTAGCGATTGTTCAATTCATTAAAGGAGCTTGGGAACCTTCTGAAAAAAAGGTTTTCAGTCTTTGGCTAGATCAGTTAGAATTTCACGCTATGGGCGAAGGCTTTACCTGGGAAACTCAAGATCGCGATCGCGATCTTGAAAAAGCACAAGCCGCATGGCAAAAAGGGTTAGAATACATCCGCAACCCAGACTTCAAGCTGATATTGTTAGATGAAATCAATATTGCGATTAAGCTTGGTTACTTGCGCGTTGAAGAGATTCTAGACGGATTGGCGCAAAAACCAGCCGATAAGCACGTAATTCTTACAGGTAGAGGTGCACCCACAGCATTAATCGAACACGCTGATTTGGTGACAGAAATGACTCTTGTTAAACACCCTTTCCGCGATCAAGCTGTAAAAGCTCAACCAGGAATTGAATTTTAATGATGAATTATGAATTATGAATTATGAATTGATTTTTTTAATTCATGATTCATAGTTCAGAACCTTACAGGTTAGACTTACACATCTGCAAAATTTCGCGATCGTTACTGCTGATAGACCTTAATCGATAATAGTTTTGCAGTGCGACCGAATGATCGTAGGTGAATGGCCGATCGTCATTCATTCGCATTAACCCATCACGTGCAGCTACTTGCGATGGGCTAAATTCACCAGGATAACCCCTAACAGTCATTGCCAATTCTCCTGAAGGGTTGAGTGTACCTTTAAAACAACTATACTCAGAATCTGGCATATACAAAGCACCGATCACTTTACTTTGGCGCTTTTCAAATAAGATATATCCTTGCCCCAACTGTCCTGGTTGTGGTGATTGTCCGTAAAGGTAAATGCCGTTTCGTTTGGGGAAATTCACTTTTGATCCCACTTCTGTGGTTTTTATAGATGCTTTAGGTGCGCTTTTACGTGGCTTGGTTGTAGGTTCTGCTGCTAATTCCGGAGATAAAGACTCAGAAGAAGTTTCTGTAGATATGGGAGAATTTCGCTGCAACCAAGTGTAAGTTGTTTGTTGATTAACTGGAATTTGTGCAGACGCCTTTTTGGATTCCACAGCAACTTTGCTTGGTACGGTATCTGACTTGGCAAGTACTCTTCGTAAGCGAACTGCTTTATCTGTGGCTTGCAAATCTGGGGAAGAATTACGTTGTAACCAAGTACGAGTGGTTATTTGATTGCTAAATTCTTGGGGTGTAGGAGCATGTAATCTTGCGAACTGGCTACTTAACACAGGTTTAGCCCTTTCACCAACAACACCAAGAATGAGAAGTAAACCAAATAAGGGAAGTCTCAACTGACGAGCGGGAAGGAACTTTTTGAGAAGGTTAAGCACCCTATTTCTCCTGTTAAAAAATTTACTTTTTTTTTGTTTGTTACTTAAACCGTAGCTAAGTACTGAGGTATCGAGGCTCCACCAACTGAGGGATCAAGGCTCCATCAAAGGTTTGATTTATATTGTCCGGAAAAAAACTCCATAAACAAAGAAAGTTTTTGTTTTATTTTGAGCAGTAATTTATAGACTACCATTGGTTGAGCTATTGTGCTTTCACCTAAGTGCTTAGCTTCATAAGATGATTGTCAGGAAACATTAAAATTATTAGTGAACTTTACAAGTTTCAACGGAATTCATGCTTGTTTATAAGAAAACACCTCTGTTTTGTACATCTATCTTGAAATACAAAAGAAATTCTCCTGATTCCGGATTCACATCAGAGATTTTGATAAATTGTTGGTGGTTGTTAGTTGGTGGTTGTTTGGAATAGCTAGTCAAGAAGTGCGATCGCGCTTAGGGACTTTCAAATAAAAAAACATCCCAAATTTTCTTGTGGGATGGGTGTCAGGGGCCAGAGGCGGGCAGGATGCCCACCCCACAAGAGGTCTAATTTATTTCTTGGAAATCTCTTATAAGCGCTCTTATAAGGCAGATTGTTACTGCTTAACCTCCAATACGTCATCCTATAGGGTGTCGCTACACAAACAAAGCCTGGATCGGCAGGCTTGGTTAATGTAGCTTCAGGCATTTCTGAAGCCGACTTATCCTAGTGGTTTGCCAAAGCAACTTTGCGGATGTTTTTTGAGGCTGGATCGTCATTTAAATACCCTGCAAAGTGACGGGTTAACTCATAACGGTCTGTAAACAACTGTAAAGCGCGGTTGCCATCTGTGAGCGATCGCTTTCTGTAATTAATACTCATGCCAGCAGAGAGCGGGTGGTGGGGGTTTTGTTTGGATATATACTACTCAATATAAATATGCATCTCGCGCTTCCACAGGAGTAGTTATCTGTGCAGCCGGACTTACTGGGCTTGGAAATAACTAAAGGGGAACTGAGACGTTTAACCGGAATAAATCCAAGTAACGTCCTCCGACCTGCGATTATAGAAAATCGCGAGCAGCGATTGGGATTTTTGATGAAAGAAGTGCGGGTAACGCTGCTGTTGAGCCTGATAATTACTGGGTTGATTTATGCGTTGATTATTCTGCCCACGATTGGTTCCGCGATTGGGTTGGGAATCGTTTTGCTAATTGGAGTATTGCTGGCAGTGGTAATTGGGCGTTGGCTGTGGCGGCGTTTCACCTATTCCAAAACACTAATAAATCTTTTAAATGAAGTCGATAGATATCATGCAGTTATTCAAGCGGTAGATTATCTTGATCAATTAGCAGCATCTGACAACTCAGCAAGTAATATCAATGATAGAGAAACTGCGATCGCTGCACTGCAATTTACCAGAGAAGATATAGTTCGTGCTTTGAAAATCGAGCGACTTTTACGAGATAATAAAAAGCTGCTTGCTGACAACCAAGAGTTATTTGACAATAATGTAGAGACGTTGCATGCAACGTCTCTACAAGTTAGCAGTCAAGCAAGCGAATATGCTCAAACTTTAAATCAATCATTGCAGATTGACTTAGATGTGCAATCCCAGATAAGAAAATTACAACAGTCGCTCCGTTAACACAAACATGGCCCTTAAACCAAAAATAATCGTCCTTGATGATGATCCAACAGGATCGCAAACAGTTCACAGCTGCTTGCTGCTAATGCGTTGGGATGTGGAGACTTTACGCAAAGGGTTGCAAGACGATGCACCGATTTTCTTTGTGCTGACAAATACTAGGGCATTACCACCAGATTTGGCTGCATCTGTTACCAGAGAAGTTTGTCAGAACTTGAAAGTAGCTTTAGCTACTCAGAAAATTCAGGATTTTCTCATAGTCAGCCGTTCTGACTCCACTTTGCGGGGACATTACCCAATCGAAACCGATGTCATTGCTGAGGAACTCGGCCCTTTTGATGCTCATTTTCTCGTCCCGACTTTTTTTGAGGGAGGACGTATCACTCGCGACAGCATACATTACTTAATTATTGATGGTGTACCTACGCCAGTGCATGAAACTGAGTTCGCTCGTGATTCTGTCTTCAGCTACCATCACAGTTACTTACCCGAGTATGTTGAAGAAAAAACAAAAGGACGTATTAATGCGAACTCTGTAGAAAAATTTTTACTTGCAAACATCCGTGCTGGTAGCTTAGAACGCCTAATGAACCTGAGTGATAATCAATGCTGTGTAGTTGATGGGGAAACTCAAGCAGATCTGGATCGCTTTGCACAAGATGTTTTAACAGCAGCGAGTCATGGTAAACGCTTTTTATTTCGCAGTGCTGCCAGTATCTTAACGGCTTTAGCTGCCTTACCTCCCCAACCAATCGCCCCCGAAAACATGGCGGAGTACGTACGCAATGGTAAACCAGGTGCGGTGATTGTCGGTTCTCATGTGAAAAAGACGACTCAGCAACTGGAAATGCTACTGCAAGCAGAAGGTACGCTTGGGGTTGAAGTTGATGTAGCACTTTTGCTGGATGAGAAAAATCAATCTGCTGCGCTGCTAAGTGAGGTTCTTGAAGGTGTCCATGCAGCACATGAGGCTGGCAAAACGCCAGTAGTTTATACCAGCCGTAAAGAACTCACTTTTAAGGATGTAAATACACGGTTACAGTTTGGAACAAAGGTTTCCGATTTATTGATGGATGTTGTGCAGGGTTTGCCATCTGATATAGGATTCTTAATTAGCAAAGGTGGTATTACCTCCAACGATGTTCTGAGTACTGGTCTGGCTTTGACTTCAGCTCGGTTACTTGGTCAAATTTTACCTGGTTGTTCAATGGTGCGGACTCCCACCGATCATCCCCAGTTTCCGAATTTACCAGTGGTGCTATTTCCAGGTAACGTTGGTGATGCTAGTGCTTTGGCAACGATTTATCAAAGACTAAGTAAAAAAGCTAAGTAAACTGTGGCACATTACAATTGCATATTTACACCTGGGGAACGTCATTTGTCCTTGGTCATTGTTATTTGTAAATACAAAAAACTCAAGGCCGCTTTGCGTAAAATTGTAGTGTTTTTTTAACGCAGAGGGGAGGCAGCGCGTTGCGGAGGTTCCCCCCGTTGTAGCGACTGCCGTCGCGCAGAGACACCGCAGAGGAACGTAGAGTTTTTCTAGGATAATTCGCTACTAATTAATGAAATACTGTACTGAGGACAAATAACAAATGACAAATGACTGTTTAATAATTTGCAACTTTCTAGAACACAGTAACAAAGGCAAATCATCTAAGATTGGTAATTGCTAAATTTTCCTCTTTTGGCTAGTGCTGCATGACTTCTGATTCTGCCATCCCCAATCCAGAGTCAAATTCTGCTGTTAATAATGCAGAATCAATCTCAAGCCTTTCTGATGTAGAGGTAGATACTACTGTTTTCTCTGTAAAAGAGGCAGATTCTGCCGTTGATGAGGCAGAGTCAAGTTCTATACTCCCAGAAGCAGAGGTTAATTCTGTTTTGCTCTATTTAAAGTCCAATTCTGCCGATACGAATGTAGAATCCAATTCTGTTGTAGATGCAGAATACAATTCTGTGTCTGCTGATGTAGAGTCTAATGTTACTCCGGATGCAGAATCTAATTCTGTCGCTGCTGATGTAGAGTCTAATGTTACTCCAGATGCAGAATTGAATTCTAACCTCTTGGATTTAGAGTTATCTAAGTTACTGCCACTAAAAAATGTGGTAAATAAAAATATCCAAATTCAAATCAAAACAGAGGAGGGAAGATTATTATTAATTTTGCCAACAGAATCCCAGCTACCTGCTTCGGAAAACAATTGGACTGAGATTTGGCAACAGTTGAAGCTACGACTCAATGCTAGCGATCGCTTTCAATCACCAAACACTCCCGTACATGTTATCGCTGGCGATCGCCTCTTGGATGTCAGGCAGCTGCAACAACTCGCTGAGATTTTCAGCGAGGTACAAATGCAGCTAAAATCTGTTGCTACCAGTCGTCGCCAAACTGCCATAGCAGCAGTTACAGCTGGCTACTCTGTAGAACAAACACAGCGAGAAAATATCTTCTCTTCTGGGTCTAAAGCAACCAAAGCACATCAAACAGAAGCCCTTTATCTAGAAATGACGGTACGTTCTGGAGTAGAAATTCGTCATCCTGGTAGCGTAATTATCTTAGGAGATGTAAATCCAGGTGGTATCGTAGTTGCAGATGGCGATATTCTTGTTTGGGGTCGTCTACGTGGAGTTGCTCATGCCGGTGCGGCCGGCAATCGCGAGTGTCTGATTATGTCCCTGCAAATGGAACCAACCCAGTTGCGGATCGCAGATGCTGTCGCTAGGGCACCAGAAAAATTGCCGATGCAATTTTATCCGGAAGTGGCATATGTCACACCTCAAGGAATTCGCATCGCTAGGGCTAGTGATTTTTCTAAAATCCAAATTCATAGGATGAATTTAGAGCCATAAAGCTCTGTTGTTATATATTTACGGAAACATCATCGAGCGCGTTTGTGTCATGACTCGAATTATTGTCGTTACCTCCGGTAAAGGAGGCGTGGGTAAAACCACTTGTACAGCCAATTTAGGTATGGCTTTAGCTAAAATGGGGCGTCAAGTGGCATTAGTTGATGCTGATTTTGGTTTGAGAAACTTAGATTTGTTACTAGGATTGGAAAATCGTATTGTTTATACAGCGGTGGAAGTCTTAGCGAGGGAGTGCCGTCTCGAACAAGCTTTGGTGAAAGACAAGCGGCAACCTAATTTAGTTTTGTTACCCGCAGCCCAGAACCGCACCAAAGATGCAGTTACCCCCGATCAGATGAAGTTATTAGTGAATGCACTGGCGCAGAAGTATCAATATGTGATTATTGATAGCCCAGCAGGCATTGAAATGGGGTTTAAAAATGCGATCGCCCCTGCTAAAGAAGCATTAATTGTCACCACACCTGAAATTGCCTCAGTCCGGGACGCCGATCGCGTCGTTGGGTTGTTAGAAGCACAAGGCGTCAAGCGGATTCATTTAATAATTAACCGCATCAAACCCGCAATGGTACGGGCAAATGATATGATGTCTGTGCATGATGTTCAGGAACTTCTAGCAATTCCTCTAATTGGGGTAATCCCGGATGATGAGCGCGTTATCGTCTCTACCAATCGCGGCGAACCTTTAGTATTGTCAGAAAGTCCTTCTCTAGCGGCTACAGCCTATGAGAACATTGCTCGCAGATTGGAAGGAGAAACGGTCGAATTTCTTGAACTCGACTCACCCAACAACAACATTTTCTCTCGCCTCCGAAGATTGTTGTGGACAAAAATTATTTAATTCTTTTTCCAGTCTGTGCATACCAAGCAGCAATGATTATTGAACTTCTAGAACGGTTTTTTACTCGCAGTTCTGACAGTAGTCGCAATCAGGTTAAGCGTCGCCTACAACTAGTGATTGCCCACGATCGCGCGGATTTGAGTCCTCAAACAATAGAAAAAATGCGGCAAGAAATCTTAGAAATCGTCTGCCGCTATGTAGAAATAGAAACAGAGGGTTTAGAATTTTCTTTAGAAAGCAACCAACGAACAAGCGCTTTAATAGCCAATGTACCCATACGTCGGGTAAAAGAAGCTATGGAAGATGAGGATGAGTTGGAAAGCAGCGAGACTTCTATTTAGTTGTATGAAATTTTTCTTGAGGAGTTTGTATTAATATATCTTTTAAATTTTGACTTGTTTGGGTGATATCTGACAATCTGCCAGCGATGGCAGTACCACTAGAACACCAATTCAGTAATCTTCAAATTGGAAGGGAAGGAGGACAAAACAATTCAAAAGTCACGCATTCAAAAGTCAAAAGTAAAGATTCTAACGTGTGATTTTTGACTTGATACTTTTGACTTCCCGAAGGGTGTCTTCCCTCTCCCCCTCTCCCAATTTGGGAGAGGGGGAGAGGGCACAAATTGCTATATCTGAACACAACTTGGTATGAGAACCAATTCACAGTCTTACGTAAATTAAAAAAACCCGTTCCCAAGCTGGAACAGGCTAGCATCAAAGCTTGTATAAAATCATCGATAAGCAACTTGGGGTTTACCCCAAACTTCTTTCACCTTTTCACCAAAGGTGACTGGTTGATCGGCATCTGTTGCAATTACAGTCCTGCCATCATCAGAAACTGCTAACACGGGCCAATCTTCTTGGCCTATTTCACCAGTGCGGAACAGGACGTTACTAGGTTGGGTTTTACTCCAACCTAAAAGTACGGCAATCTTCTCATGTTCCTGTTCTTCAGAGACAGGAGAAATAGTATTAGTGCGATCGCTTTGCCGATCCCAAATCAACGCCCGATCTGTAGCATCAGAGGTATTAAATACCCCTTCAAACTGGCGTGCTAAAAAGCGATCGCCACTTTCTGACCAACTGACTGGCACTAATACTCCAATAGTTCCTTCCCCATTAGCATCTCGGTCAGCCTTGACGCTTAATAAAGTATCCATATTCCGAGAGGTTGAAGACAAGACCCGCAATTTTCCAGTTTGCCTGTCTTCAACAAACAAAACACTGCTGACGCGGCTGTTATAAAGTTCTGGTTTTATTTCTAATTGCACGCGGCTGTAAACAGCATGCCTACCATCTGGAGAAATCACAGGTACGCTGCGGTAATGACGCACTCCAGAACTACCCTGAGAACTAATAGCTTGATGAGTAGTCATGATCCAATTCCAAGGAACAGGATGAGGACTTCCAATCGGATCTTGCTGTTCTATTTGTGCCTGTTCGGATTCTTCAACAACAGGCACTGCCCTATAATTCGGCTGTGATTCCCCAGTTACAGGCGCGATTGTCGCTGCTTGTGACGATCGCGCAGCAGACTCATCAATAGACAAATTGCTATTTTCTGTAGGTAAGGACTGTAGTTTAGCAATTTTTAATCTTTCCACTAAACCCAATTGACTACTAGATAGCCCTTGAGACAGAGAGTGCGATCGCAATACCCCTGCTGCAAGTTCTACCGCTGCTAATGAGTCGTTGTTTGGCAATTCCTTAATTGACAGAGAATCATCTTTCGCTGTCCAAGACTCAATGTTATCTATTTGTAATATTTGCAATTCATCAACATTAGCTCTAGACACTATTACAGAGCCAGATTTATCTATCAAAGAATAAATATTAGCAACATTAGCAACTTTTGATACTTGATTTGCAGCGGGTGCTTGATTGGCACTTGCTGTAATTAACACAGAGTCAGACGCCATTGTCACGGAGATATTTTTAGCTGTTTGCGATCGCGCTGAGGTAGAGTGACTAGATGCAGCCATTAGGGGCGCAATCAACATGACAACGGCAATATACTTAAGGAATGGTTGCAGGCGAAACCATCCTGACAGCAAAAGGTTTTGAAGCATTTGTTGACTCTCTAGAGGGCGGTTGCTGTGTGAGGAGTGATGCCAGTACAGTTATGGGGCAGGCTTTGATTATATGTATAACAGGGAACTAGCAGATTTTAAGTGACAAATTTGTTAAATTTTGCATTGTTTTACAAAAAAATTGTATGAATAATTACAAGATATAAATATTCAGAATAGCTAGCAAAAGATACTAGCATAATTACTGAACCGTGATGAACCGAACTTTTTATCGCCTCATAGAAATTTTTGCCGCTGCTCAGACCCAGCTACACCAAAGTGATAGCTTTTGAGTGACACTAACCAGGATCAATGTTAGTGTATTCACTTGCTTAGGCAAGCTATGGAGAATCGTACAGACACTGATCTGTGGATAGGCAGGTGCTGTCTATTTATATTGCTGCAACACTGCGGATACCGATAACGGTAAAATTGCGGCATTATTACAAGGATTTGACAAAGGTATCGCTCAACTAAGCAGACTCAAACAATAACACTCAAACTCTAGCTAAAGGCAACTGTTTTAAGCTTAACTACAAGAATATAATTTGCAGTTACAGCTATTACAGAAACACACTTTTGTTAAAAATGGTTAGTGAAGGCTGCGGACTTCTAGAAAAATTATAAAAACTAAATTGAGGTAGTGAACCCGAAAAGGCTTAGCGATAGACAAAGCCAGAGAGTTAAGCTTAGTTACAAGAGATACAGTTGGCACTCGTTAAATATCTAGCCAATTCATTATAACTCCACTAAGATAACTCTACTAACTCATTTTTGGGAAAAAAGAGGGACTAGGGCATAAAAATTTATGAATTATGAATTATGAATTATGAAATTTTCAGGATTCAGCATTTTCACTTGTTCCCGATACCCAATACCCAATCCTGGAGCGGATGACTAATGACTAATGACTAATGACTATCATGAAAATTGTATTCTTTGGTACTCCACAATTTGCAGTTCCGACTCTAGAAAAATTGCTCAATCATCCAGAGTTTCAAGTGCTAGGGGTTGTTACACAACCAGATAAGCGCCGGGGACGTGGAAATGAACTTATACCTTCACCAGTAAAAACCATCGCTACAGCTAATAACTTGCCTGTATGGCAACCTCAACGAGTTAAAAAAGATACCCAAACTCTCACTCAACTCCAAGAAATTGGTGCCGACGTATTTGTGGTTGTTGCCTATGGGCAAATTCTCTCTCAAGCAATTTTGGATATGCCCAAGTTGGGTTGTGTTAACGTGCATGGCTCGATTTTACCCAAGTATCGGGGTGCAGCTCCAATTCAGTGGTGTTTGTATCACGGAGAAAAAGAAACGGGCATCACGACAATGTTGATGGATGCAGGGATGGATACTGGTGCAATGCTGCTGAAAGCCACTACACCAATAGGCTTACTAGACAATGCCCAAGATTTGGCAGAGAAATTGGCAACAATAGGTGCAGATTTGTTGATAGAAACTTTACTCAAGCTGGAAGCTGGGGAAATTGAACCAATTCCTCAAGATAATTCTGAAGCTACTTATGCGCCTTTAATTCAAAAGGAAGATTATCAACTGGATTGGTCAAACAGCGCCATACAATTACACAATCAAATCAGAGGCTTTTACCCTAACTGTACAACGGGCTTTCGCAACCAACCACTCAAAATTACCGCAACCGCTCCCCTTGGTTCTGCTTACTGGCCAGAACTACCACTAGAAGTTCAAGATTTATACCATAAAATCCCTGATTTATCAACAACGTCGAGCAGCCCAGGGGAAGTAGTAAGCATTGCCAAGGGAGTAGGAGCGATCGTACAAACTGGAGAGGGTTTATTGCTGTTACGAGAAGTTCAGCTAGCTGGCAAACGTCCCCAGTCAGGATGGGATTTTGTGAATGGTACGCGTTTAACAGTGGGAGAAGTTTTAGAAAGTTATCAGCTTTGAATTAGAAGTGAAGAGTTACAATTTAAGTCCGTTAACTTCTTACTCTTCACTCTTAGTTCTTAACTTTTCGTAGAAGCGGCAAGATTCGCATGGACCGTCTGGATTAACTGCACAGCGAATAATTTCTGAATTAGCATTGTAGCGGCAGCTGGCATTGCCGATGACCCAACGTCCTTCTATCCAAGTTTTTTCTTCCGGCCGCTTGGCAGACTGCACATATAAAGCTATTTTCTGCAAACGATAGCGTCCCGCCTTGAGCTGGTAACGATGGCGACGTTCTAAAACAGCATAAGTTTTTCCTTCCAAGTCTAGATAGTTTCCTGGTTGTGGCATCCAGTCAAGTTGGACGCTCCCGAGAGACTGACGCGGATGTGTCAGAATCACCTCAGTTGGTAAAGTCTCTGGCTCCATAAGCTTTTGTAATGACGTTTACATTATCTAGGATAGTAACGCACCCGCTTGCCATAGCATCCGGAGTTTATGTTAGAGTTAACTATTTGCTAATAATTTGTAAAAAAGTTGTCAATCTTTCTCTAAAGTACACCTTTATACATAACTTAATAGCACTTTTCTATGCTTCTTAGTAGTAGGGACTGGGTATTGGGTATTGGGTATTGGGATTTAACGATTATCTTTGCCCCATGCCCATTGCCCCATGCCCCAGTCCCTAATCACCTGTCCCCAGTCCCTTTTACACCAACCTACTCAAATCGATTAATCAACATATAAAAAAACCGCTCTCGCGGTCTGGAAAATGCTTTCTAGACGACGAAGGCGGTTAAATCATGTCACACCAGACCAACCAATGAGGAAAAAATCTAATAGATGTTAACTATGCTACTTGAGCTTTTTGTATATGGTGTAGCTTCTGAAACTAGTTCAGCAGTATTCTTTGCTAAGTTAATTTTGATTACTTGCTGACGTGCTTCTGTAATTTTAGGCAGTGTCAGTGTCAATATACCATGTTTGTACTCAGTTTGCACCTTGTCATTTTGAATCGCAACTGGCAGAGATATTACTCGCTGGAATTTGCCATAGCGGAACTTTGGGCGTTGCTGAATCAAGATATGAATTTACAATTCACGGGTATGTAGAGACGTAGCATTGCTACGTCTCTACAATGATTTGGCATCGAACTACAAAAATGTATGCACACATAATTCATG
>NZ_JACAEU010000130.1:0-45239 GCF_013388695.1 Fischerella sp. | reverse complement strand
AATTTACAATTCACGGGTATGTAGAGACGTAGCATTGCTACGTCTCTACAATGATTTGGCATCGAACTACAAAAATGTATGCACACATAATTCATGACCAAATTCAGCAACGCCCATTAGTCATTGGTCAATGGCTATTCCCCATTCTCAAAATAGAGAATTAATTAAATATATATATATAATATATTCGTTTTATTATTATTTTTACTTATAAATAATAAACATCGTTTATTTATGTATAAGTTGTGAACTCAGGTTGGGAATACTAAACCTATGGTTAGATAAAACAAGTAATGTTATTTGATACTTCCAGTGAGCGCGGTAGCGGTAGATAGAAATATTGAACATTTAGCTGCGGCAATTATGCCTACAAAAGTTCAAAATTTCTTCGTCAATCGTACAATTACATAGTGTGATTTCGGCTTGACGAATAACGTCATTCCCATTCATCAAATGCAGACTTAAATAACTAGATGGCTTATAGGGCATTCTATCTGCCCATTCAATCGCCACAATTCCGGGCGGAACCTCAACTCCTTCCCAGTAGGTTTCTAAGTTTAATGCTGCTACTTCTTGAGGTTCTAAGCGATATAGATCCAGGTGGTATAGAGGAAGGCGTCCTTGCGTATATTCATTGATGAGGGTGAAAGTAGGACTGACAATTGGTTCGGTAATACCCAAGCCTTCGCCAATACCTTGTACTAGAGTAGTTTTACCAGCGCCTAAATCACCTTCTAGCAAAATAACGCTGCCAGCATTTAGACATTGACCGAGAATGATACCAAGCGATCGTGTCGCCTCTGCATCTTTAAGTGAAATTTTCATAATTAGTCATTTAGTCATTAGTTAGTGGTTAGTGGTTAGTGGTTAGTGGTTAGTAGTCATTAGTTAGTGGTTGGTGGTTAGTAGTTGGTGGTTGGTTGTTGGTTGCTAGTTATTTCCAATGCCCAAAGCCCGATGCCCCCTCTCCCCCTCTTCTTATCTCATCAGATGCGCTCCACTGTACCACCGCAATAACACTCGCGCTAGTCGTTGTGGATCGTGACGCACGCAACCGGTTTCATCTTCATGCATCACATTAGCTGAAACAACTCTTCGCCCTAATTTGGTTATTTCTTCGCGATCCAAAAAGACAGGATGGGAGTGTTGTTGGGCATAGCGGATGAGGGCGCGGGCAGAAGGGGATTTTTTGTGTACCAGTACGGCATTAAATAAGGGTCTGCCGTTGCAAGCAGCATCAATTGCCCGAATGTGGTCAGCAACGGTATATCCCTGAGTTTCTCCTGGCTGAGTCATGATGTTGCAGACATAGATGCGGGGTGCTTTGGAGGCAGCGATCGCATCAGCAATTTCCGGTACTAACAAGTTAGGAATTACACTAGTGTACAGGCTGCCAGGGCCCATAATCATGTAGTCAGCTTCTTTAATTGCTTTAATTGCCGCAGGCAAAGCTGGAGGATTGGCAGGGGTGCAGCCAATTCTAACAATATTACCTCCTGCTGCGGTTATTTTAGATTCACCTTCAATCCGACGACCATCTGCTAATTCTGCCCACAGGCGAACATCGCTGAGAGTTGCTGGTAAAACTTGTCCTCGGATGGCCAATACTTTAGAACTGGCAGCAACTGCCCGTTCTAAATCTCCGGTAATTTCACTCATAGCCGTCAAGAACAGATTACCAAAGCTGTGACCCGTCAAACCATCGCCAACCTGAAACCGATATTGAAACAGTTCTGTTAATAATTTTTCTTCATCTGCCAGCGCTGCCAAACAATTGCGAATATCCCCCGGTGGCAGGACACCAAATTCTCGCCGCAGACGCCCCGAAGATCCACCATCATCAGCGACAGTGACAATGGCGGTAATATTGGCGCTGTAGTGTTTCAGTCCTCTCAGTAACGTGGAAAGCCCCGTACCGCCACCAATGACGACAATTTTCGGACCTCGATATAATCGGCGATGTGCCAGCAGCACGTCTACTAGTTCTTCATCGCCTTCTGGTCTTAGCACCTCAGTAATTGAACCGACCGTGCGGGTTTGTCCCCAAAGCAGCAACAGTAACCCGAACAGCAGAACTAAAGGTCCACTGATATAGTTGGGTATGATGTCAGTGATTGTTCCTAGAAAACCTCTCAGCAACTCTAGCGCCCAAAAAATCGGTGTTAGCTTAATCCAAATTGCTAACCCCAGACACGCTAGCACCACGCCCCCAACACTAATCAACAACCAGCGTTTTACCGATAGTCCGGGGGCCAACCACTTGAACCACTGGTTAACCCGATGAGGAGTGCGACGGCGCGACTGCTGTTGCAAAGTGTGAAGGGCTTGCCTGAGAAAACCAATTGACATACCTAAAAAAGGAGCAGTGCTAAAAACAATTATTAACAGAAAATTTACACTACCGGGTTTTTACCCCAAGTGTGGAATTATTACATTTTTTAATTTCATTAGACCAAAAGCGCTAAAGCAAAGTTGCCAATATGGCTTCTAACATACCATCTGGTTAAGTAAATCTAAGTTAAGTAAATCTAAATTGAATGGAAAAGCGAATTTTAGGATTAGATCCAGGGCTAGCTACCCTAGGATTCGGAGCAATTATCTGCCACCAGAAGCAAGCCCAACAACGAGACACATCAGTAAATTTGCTAGATTTTGGTGTTATCACTACATCGGCAGATGCAGAAATGGGACAGCGGCTGCGTACCTTATACGAAGATTTGCACACCTTGATAGAGGAGTTGCAACCCGACTTGGTAGCGATCGAGAAATTATTTTTTTATCGTATGGGAAATACTATCTTAGTTGCTCAAGCACGGGGTGTCATTATGTTGGTCTTGGCGCAGCACAATCTTGCATACGTGGAATTTACTCCCGCCCAAATTAAACAAGCGTTGACAGGGTATGGCAATGCTGAAAAATATGAAGTCCAACAAGCTGTAGCGCGAGAGCTAGATTTAGATTACATTCCCCATCCAGATGATGCCGCAGATGCTTTGGCAGTAGCGTTGACAGCGTGGTTTCAGTATTAGTGTTGAACACTGAGAATAAAGTTATTAATCCGTCTCTATTTACTAGCGTTACAGCTAGTGAGAGCAGAAACAAGGACAAAGGAATTGCTATTCCTATCAAAGGATAGGTGATTGAAAACAGATTTTACATCTCATATAACAGGATATTGTAAGGAGTTTTAAACCTTAAAAAGGTTTTCATAAAAGTTAATAATAAGTCAAGCTATAAAAGCAAACTTAGGAAGAAGAGTTTATTTTTTAATGAAACTTTTTTCATAGTATTTTGCATAAATAATTTCTCATATTTATGCTGAAAATTTTTATTTAATTTTAAATATAAAAATCCCCTTTATATATCCCTTCCATAAAGGAATATATAAAATCAAACTTTATATTTATAAATTAGCAGAATATTTTTTGAAATTTGTCACTATATTATATATTATAGCTCTCTTAGAATACAATCTTAGTATTATTTGAAAATAATATGTGGAAATTTAATACAGCTAGCACTGCAAATATACTAGGATTTTTAGCTTTATCTAGTTATATTTTTACTTTACTTCCTACTTGCTTAAGAGTCGTTTTTCCACCTCTTAGAAAAACAAAATTACCGGTTGTTTTATTGAAGTTTAGACGTCAATTAGGTATTTTGGCATTTCTATTAGCTCTTGGTCATGCTTGGATATTGATAAATAAAAGAGATTTAGATTTTCTTGATTTAAAAACTTACGAAATATATATACAAGGAATTTCAACATTTCTGATATTCACACTTTTAGCTGCTACATCTAATGACTGGAGTGTGAAGAAGCTAAAGAAAAATTGGCGTAGATTACACCAGTTAACATACTTAGCAATGTTTTTATTAGCTTGGCATATTTATGACAAAATGTTTGATCAGTGGAGTTTTGTAACTCCACTGGCCATTATTGGTCTTTTAACAACAATTATTTTATTTTTAACAAGACGATATTTGGAATGGCAAGAGGTAAAAATTAAAGAAGATAAATCTTACGTATCTGCTGCAAAAATTAAAATAATTGATTAAAATTTAAAAAATTTATTTTTGCTAATATAGTACTATACAACTTATTATTTTGCTTTAGCATGTTTGGAATTGTTGGGGTAAATTAACTTATCCTTATTCTAAGAAACAAATTGCATAAATTCATAGCGAGAATTTTGCACCAAGATTCTGCGAGCCTTTGCGTTTACCTCTGCCCTCCTTTGCGTTAGAAATCGCTACTCTTTTAATGACATCTGAATAAATGAAAACTAAAGATAAGCTATGGCTCATTCAAAGATTAAAACTTTTATAAATAATCATAAAATTTCACTATTGTTCATATTTCTTGTCTTTGTCTTTATCAAACTCGATTTGTTCAATAAAATCACTTTCAATTTTCCAAAAAGCTCAAATCGAGATGCGCGTACTTTAGATACTAATTCTATATGGATTTATTCAATTGCTATCAGTCCTAATGGGCAAACACTTGCTAGCGGTGGTTATGACAAGAGTATCAAAATTTGGAATTTGAGTACTGGAAAATTAATTAATACTTTTAGGGGACATGGAAATACAGTAGATTCTGTTGCTATTAGTCACAATGGAGCAATTCTTGCTAGTGGTAGTTGGGATCATCAAATCAAATTATGGAATCTAAAAACAGGTAAACTTATCCGTACTTTGTCTGGACATACCGACGATGTTAAGTCTGTAGCCTTCAGTCCGGATGGAAAAACTTTAGGTAGTGGTAGCTGGGACAATACGGTTCAGCTTTGGAATCTAGAGACTGGAGCGAAGCTTCACACTTTCAAACATTTAAATGCAGTCAGAACAGTTGCCATAAGCCCAGATGGGCAAATTCTTGCAAGTGGTTGTGAAGACGGAAAAATAATGATTTGGCAATTGAGTAATACTCAAATGAGGATTCCTTTAGCAGCTCATGACAAGGCAGTGTTCTCTTTAGCTTTCAGTTCCGATAGGCAAACGTTAGCAAGTGGTAGTAAAGACCAAACAATTAAATTGTGGAATATAAAGACTGGGCAGTTGCTTCGCACTTTCAAAGGACATCATCAAGCAGTTTATTCTGTGGCTTTTAGTCCCGACGGAGAGAATGTTGCTAGTGGTAGTTACGATCAAACGATTAAGTTGTGGAATACACAGACTGGGCAATTGCTTCGCACCTTCAAAGGGCATAACAAGGCAGTTCGGTCTGTGGTTTTCAGTCTCAATGGGCAGAATCTTATTAGTGGTAGTACAGATGATACTATCAAGATTTGGCAGTTATCTTTCAAGTAAAAGCGTATGTAGACGCGTACGCCGCGAGGGTTTGGTGCAGGGTAATCCGTATTGAATAATAAATAAAAAAACCCTTACATGATAAGGGTTTTGAGATATAAACACAAACGAATATTAATGGATCAAGTGGTCAAATAATTACCTCGTTTCCAGGAAATTTGGATGGCCATTACTGCCGTTACGACCAACAGCAGGGAGTTCCAGAAATTCATCTGTAGCTTTTCCAGTGCCGTCATCTGTAACAGACGTCTGATCGCCTTGATGTCCATTGGTGAGAAATAATTGTGGGTGGTCAAAAGGTGCTTTCTCCAAGCGGACTCGCTCATCAGTTAGCGCTTTCATGAAGGCTATTATATCCTGTTTATCCTGTGCACTTAGGTTAAGCACTGGCAGAACACCAGGAAAGTCTCCTTCGCGAAAGTCTCCGCCACGACTGTAGAAATCTAACACTTGTTCCAGGGTCAACTGTCCACCGTTATGGAAGTAAGGCGCAGTCAGTTCTACATTTCGTAGTGTGGGTACCTTGAAGGCTCCCTCTACACCTATGTTATCTTCACCGGTAGGGATAACTGGTGGATCTTCGCCGAGTATTTGCCTGAATGTCCCGTTAAGCGCCAGCCGAGTTTCTGCAAGCGGATTGCCAAAAGGATCGTCACCACCAACACCACGATCTTCACTGGCAGGTCTGACACCGTTATTCAGGAAGCCAACGTCTTCGATAGGTTGTTGACCAAATAATGCAGCGGCAATACGTCCTTGTTCACCGATGTGAACAACTGAAGCAATGGTAAACTCTGCGCCAAAATGGCAACCAATACATCCTTGATCTTGGAAAACCTGCATACCTCGCTGTTGTTGTGCAGTGAGGGCAGTGGTGTTTCCTTCCATAAAGCGATCAAAGGGTGTATCGTCAGAGATGAGTGTGGACTCGTACATCTGAATTGCCAACCCGAAGAACAACGGGAAGTTATACTCCATCAGGTTGTACTGGTTCTTTTCTGGTGAATTGGGCCTATCAATAATAGTTCGCGAACCATCAGAATTAACTTGAACCCACTTAGTAGACCTCCACCACTCTGGCTGGAAGGCATCCTTAATCAGTGCTTCGTAGGTATCGGTCTGAAGACCAGGATTGGGGGATCTGCTGTCGGTACCTAAAACACTATCCTCTGGATGGACAAGTTGCTTGCCCAACGGACGAATGGGAAGTAACTTTTTACCTATTTCTCGAGGTGGCTGTGCGCCCGCATCATCGCTGTCAATGTGGACTCGTCCTATTTTGTCACCAATATTCTGTAAGGTGCGACCGTCAGCAGACATCTCAAAAACACTGATTGGTGGAGACAGCGCTTGAGAAGCTAAAGATGAATTCTTCAGGCTGACTTTGACAAGTTCTAGCTGATTAATGTCGTTTGCTTTGCCAACGAAGGCATTGGGATCTCTTGTACCCCAGAGACTTGCACCATTGAAGATGTTCTGTGCTCTTCCATCCCAAAAGTTGCGGAAGTTGAAGACTGCATCGATAACGGTTGGCGCGTTGCGTGGCTCGACTCGCCGCACTTTCGTGCCTCCGACGTTAAAGACCGGATCGTCTTTTGGATTTACTATGTCCTCCGCCTGACCAGGAACAACATCAACAAACTCAGTGTTAAACACCCCATGAGATGAAGCGATATCGTTAGTGTCAAACAAGACCGTACTATTAACGTCATCTGGGTTCGACAGCCTGTGGAATGGGAAATCTTCCGGCTTGAGTTGGTAGTTCGCTCCACCGCCTACTTGGAAAGTTGCATCTTGAACCAAGGGGTCATCAATATTGGCACGCACGACACCAGGATTAATCTGATTTTTGGATCTGCTGTCTGCTCCGGCATGGAAATGACAACTAGCACAAGCCGTTATGCCATCGCTGGCAACTTGCATATCCCAGAAAAATGATTTTCCTAGCTTAATCGCGGCTGTCCTGTCTCTGATGAAGTCTCCAAGATTGTCAGGCTCCGGAACCGGCACGGTTTTTAGTGAAGCCAGGGCTGGTGCGGGTGTTACCTGTGCCGACACAGTATGTCCACATATGACAGCTAGGGTCACTAATACCGCAATCGTTATACCCTTTGAATACTTTGATGCTAGTCGTTGGGTAAAGTTTACAAAAATAAAGCCCCACCCTCTCCCGATCGCTGAACTTTTGTCACGGGACAATATTCGTCGAAGTATGCCCATTATGACAATTCCTACTTCAAAGTCAAAACCTACATATTTTGAAACTGGTTGGAAACCAAAAAATAAACAACAGCAGACTTCTCAATATAGCAATGCTATTTGAGTTGCAAGATTGCTCTTTTGAGCAATCTTGTGTTGTTTGCCGTGTTCAAATCCGGTTGAACACTTGTGATTGCGAAAAAAGCGATCGCACAATCAAGCAATCTCAAACTGTTGCGATTACTACTTTGCGGTCAGCCGCTAACGTGCTTACCTCCACTCAGTAGCGATCGTAATCATTTTGGATCGCTACTTAACCGGACTGGATATCATGTGTCATTTGTCATCACAAGTAAATTACGCCCGATGTGAATTAAAGGTCTCTTATCCTATATAGGTTTCCAGGCTTGTCCGAAATTACGAATTAAAAATCGACGAAATTATGAGGATTACCATACCTTATTCCCTCTAGACGTAAATTTTGACAAATGACGAATAAAAATCCACACCCAACATCTCACAAAATGAATCTAATTACTACATATATAATAAAAATTTATTTTAAATGTGTATAAAAACGTCAAACACATAAAGCATAGTTACTGAGGGGATTTTGTATTTAATTTTTCTTCTGTAGTGGTTAATCTAGAAAAATATGAAAACCGTATGAAAAGAGACTTTGACTATTTTTGGAAATTAAAGATACAAGGTATTTACGGTATAAATTTAAGTTATTTAGATGAAGATGGATAATAAAACTTTTCTTTTTTTTAAACTGATGGTTTAGGATTATTTATCTCTCAAAACATCCCTCTACAGACATATATTAAAATAATAAATAGTAAATTTAGTTATTCCATGTTCCCCCATGTCATAAACATAAACATCTTGCTTAGTCACATTCAGTCTTTTTCCAAGCCAATAACATAGCCTTTCAACAAAGAACAAAAAATTTTATCAAATCCTACTTTTCCTACTTTTCCTACTTTATTTAACTTCAAAATCAAAATATTAATATTGAAACTACTTGCACCACAAAAAATATAGCGGTTTCCGACCTGGTGAGGTACGTTTTCAAAACTACTAACCTTGGTAAAAAAGATTTAGGTGTACCTCAGTTGCTTAATAAACGCTATAACAGAAGTTTCAATATAGCTTGAGTTGTAAAATTATTACTTGTTTCTATATTAGTGTATCATTAATCACAACAAATTTTAACAAGTAACAATTCACGATTAATATTCAACTAGCCAATTATTCCAAAAGAAAGATAGACAAAATGAATTGTATAATTGATATACTAAAACCGGGTGTTTTCATGTGCCTGCAATCAATTATTTTCTACTATTGAATCTGCATAAAATAGGTATCATGACCCCAAATGATGTAGATAATGGATATTTTCATAATGATTCCAAATAATGTAAATGATGGGTATTCCCATGAAGCTTGCATTGCGCCAAAGAAGAAAAAGTAATTTAGCAAAAATCCTGGCGTCATCAAATCTATCGGTCTAAAATCAATAGAGTTGATGTAAAAAAAATTAAATAATAAGTTAAATTCGCTTACAGCAAGTATTTCAAGCTATGCTTTGAAATTATTGACTTGAAACTGTCTAGCTGTACGAGCGATTTTTGGCGTTATTAATCGACAACCTAATTAAAGTTATTTAGATCCATAAAATTCCGCAAAGCTTAATTGATAACGCTTTCCCAGGTTAAACTGTCTGAATAGTGTCAATCATTTGAACAATAGAAGTTACGTTAATTAAAAAAGCAGGAGTAGTGACTGGCTTGCTTGAAATTAACGCCTTTAGTGTTCTCCAGTTCTGTTAAATACTGAAGTAACCCCTTAACAAGTATTCAAAACTCTTGCTCCCCATGACAAGTAAGCAATGTTTCAATGAGAAAAAGATTCTGGTGATTGAAGCCCAGGTAGAAACCCGAAATTTGTTTCTAAAAAGTCTTGAAGCAGAAGGGTTTTGCGTGATAGGTGCTGAAAATGGCCTTGTTGGCATTCAACAAGCTCAGGAAGAATCACCAGATTTGATCTTAAGTGAAATTTCGATTCCCAAACTTGATGGTTACAGTGTTTTGACTAAGCTGCGGCAAAACTTTGTCACAGCGATTATCCCTTTTATTTTCGTCACTGCCAACGTGACTCGAGGTGACATTCGCAAAGGTATGGAACTGGGAGCGGATGACTATCTTACTAAACCCTGCACAGTAGATGAGTTACTAAGAGCGATCGCAGCCTGTTTGCGCAAACGAAATATCCTCCAGTACTGGTACACCAGACAGTCCCAGCCATTGTCAGAACTACCACTAGCTGACAATACAAAAGAGTATCAGACCTGCACAGAAATAACAATAGCTGACAATAGAAAACCAACAAACCTTGAGTTTATATTTCCGTCCGATCCCTTGTTAAGTGAAGTCTTTAGTTTCATTGAAAACAATTATGACCAACAAATTACCCTCAGCGATGTGGCTGTTGCAGTGGGTTACTCTTCAACTTACCTTACTAACCTCGTGCGACGCCACACGGGACAAACCGTCCAAAACTGGATTATTGAGCGCCGAATGGCTGCTGCTCGTACTTTGCTTTTAGAAACTGATGAAACAATCGAGGTGATTGCTACTAAGGTAGGTTATCAAAGTGTAGCTCATTTCTTCCGCCAATTTCGCCAACATCACCAGACAAGTCCCCAAGCCTGGAGAAAAGAGCAGCTTGGGGGAGCAAAAACAAGAGCGAAGGAATTGCTATCCTTATCAAAGGATATGTGATTGCAAAAAAAAAATATTGTCAGATATCCTTGTGATTGTAAACATATTTAAATTTTTTTTAGGATTGCCCAAAATATGTTTAAAGGTCGCATGTAAGACTCAGTTTTTGTAGGTTAGAGTCCTTAGAAACCACTAAGCGTAGGGTAATCAACGTTTTCAAGAAGCAGCGACCTCAACGAAAGAGCCTAGTAAAACCTAGTATCCGCATAGGATTCACGTATTAACTAACCTGCATTTGCAATTACGACTTGAGTCTCTGGAATTATTGGCTCAATCATACAAATAAATATTTAATTTGATGCAACTAAGTTCTTATTAGTTGCGATAGTGGCAGTTTTGTTAAAAAAATAAAAGGCTGTTTTTGTAATATTCACGGTCTGAGAAACTGTCTACTAGTGCTGTCAATATACAACTGACAGTGCGATTTTTTTACTCTAGAAAGAAATTCATCTCCATCAAAGTACTATCCGGAAAAAAAGGACAATCAATTAAAAATATTCGCACAGTGAAAGTATCAATTCAAATGCCAGGTAATCTGTTCTGAACTGTAAACGCCATTAATGGCAATATATCGGAGGGGTGTAGCTAATGATTATTGTTATGAGAAACGAAAGTCCAACAGAAGAAATTAAGCGGGTTAGCGAAGAACTACGCAGTTGGAACATCATACCAGAAAAATCTGTTGGAAAGCATAAAACTATTATTGGTTTGGTAGGTGATACGGAGGAAATTGATCCTAAACAAATTCAAAATTTAAGTCCATTTATTGAGCAGGTTTTACGGGTAAAGAAACCCTTTAAACGGGCAAGTTTAGAATTTCGTTACGGAGAACCCAGTGAAGTAGTTGTATCAACTCCCAATGGTTTTGTAACCTTCGGTCAAAACCACCCTCTAGTCATCGTCGCCGGCCCTTGTTCTGTAGAAAACGAAGAGATGATTGTAGAAACAGCGCTGCGAGTAAGAGCCGCAGGAGCGCAGTTTCTCAGAGGAGGAGCCTATAAACCCCGTACTTCACCCTATGCTTTCCAAGGTCATGGTGAGAGTGCCTTAGACTTATTAGCAAAAGCTCGTCTAGCTTCGGGTTTAGGAATTATTACTGAAGTCATGGATGCGAGTGAATTAGATAAAATAGCATCCGTGGCAGATGTACTGCAAGTAGGGGCTCGCAACATGCAGAATTTCTCCCTACTGAAGAAAGTCGGTGCAATAGGTAAGCCAGTGTTACTCAAGCGTGGTCTATCAGCAACCATTGAAGAGTGGCTGATGGCAGCTGAGTACATTCTAGCTGCTGGTAATCCCAATGTAATTTTGTGCGAGCGGGGAATTCGATCCTTTGACCGGCAGTATACCCGCAATACCTTAGATATATCTGCAATTCCAGTATTGCGATCGCTCACACACCTACCAATTATGATTGACCCCAGTCATGGCACTGGTAAGTCAGAATTGGTGCCCACAATGTCAATGGCTGCTGTAGCAGCCGGCGCAGATTCGTTGATGATTGAGGTTCACCCCAATCCAGCTAAGGCACTCTCAGATGGTCCCCAGTCTCTGACACTGGAAGGATTTGAAACATTCATTCACCAGATGTATCCTCTGGGTAAATTCTTTGGTCGTTGGACTCAAGGTAGTAATGCAACAGCAACGTTGCCACTACAAGTTTCTCCCACGGCAGGCATCTTTTCCGGTTAATCCATCTCTGCAATGAGTAGGTAGCAAAAACTATATCAGGTTCAGGAGTACACTTAAATAATTAGATCTGACGTGGGGAGGTGGTGACACCCGGATGCGGAAGGTTTTGAATTATAAGTAATTAGCGAACTTGATATTAGTAAAGAGATCCTAGATCAATACAGCTTTTGGGAATTCAGACAAAACTGGAAAATGAGTAGAACAGAGCTTACTGTAGCTTCACTGCATCCTTTCTCAAAAAGTTTTCAAGGAATAACTAATGAATTTGGATACCTATTGCTACAAAACCAGAGGTGGAATTTTTGTTTCTCGCTCCGTAACTAAAACTTCAATGGACGCTGCTATTGAAGAAGTCTTGTTACGTCTTGATTCCCAACGTGGAGGGTTACTAAAAAGTAGCTACGAATACCCAGGACGATATAAGAGATGGGCGATCGGCTTTATCAATCCACCCCTAGAACTTGTGACTCGCGACAATGATTTTACGCTCACAGCACATAACGAGCGAGGTATGATGCTGCTAGAGTATCTAGCAGAACGTCTGCAAAATCTACCTCAACTTCAGGCAGTTACTTGGGAAACTAATTGTGTAACTGGCTCAGTTCGACCAACAGAACGTTTCTTTTCAGAAGAAGAAAGAAGCAAGCAACCATCCGCATTTACCATAGTCCGTGAAATTCTAGATACTTTCTATAGCCCAGAAGATGACCATCTAGGACTTTACGGCGCATTTGGCTACGACTTGGTTTTCCAGTTTGAGCAAATGCCAAAGCATTTGCAACGCAAAGAAGATCAACGGGACTTGGTGCTGTATTTGCCTGATGAACTGTTGATTGTTGACTACCATCAGCAAAGCGCATTTTGTTTGCAGTATGAATTCGTCACCAAGAACGGTAGCACTAGAGGTCTGCCTCGTAACGGTCAAGTCATCGATTACAGAGGCAAGCGTCTAACCTCCACTCAAGCTTCCGACCATGCGCCTGGGGAGTATGAACAGCAGGTGGAGAAAGCACTGGAATACTTTATTCGCGGCGATTTATTTGAGGTTGTCCCCAGTCAAAGCTTCTTTCAACCCTGTGATAAATCCCCAACGGAACTGTTCCGAACACTACAGCAAATTAATCCCAGTCCCTATGGATTCATCATGAATTTGGGTGGAGAGTATTTGGTTGGTGCATCTCCGGAAATGTTTGTGCGAACTGAAGGTAGGCGGGTGGAAACTTGCCCAATCAGTGGTACGATTAAACGGGGACAAAATGCGATCGATGATGCTGCTCAAATCCTGAAGCTATTAAACTCAGGTAAAGATGAAGCAGAACTGACCATGTGTACTGATGTAGATCGCAATGATAAGTCGCGCATCTGCGAACCTGGATCGGTGCGGGTTATTGGTCGTCGTCAAATAGAAATGTACAGCCATTTGATCCATACAGTGGATCATGTGGAAGGCATACTGCGACCTGAATTTGATGCCATAGATGCCTTTCTCAGCCATCTATGGGCAGTTACAGTCACAGGCGCACCAAAGCGGTGGGCAATGCAGTTTCTCGAACAGCACGAGCGTAGCCCTCGGCGTTGGTATGGCGGAGCTGTCGGATACTTAACCTTCCAAGGTGATTTGAACACGGGTCTGATCCTGCGAACAATTCAGCTGAAGGATTCAATTGCAGAAGTGCGAGTAGGTGCGACGGTTCTTTACGATTCCATTCCAGAAGCCGAAGCCCAAGAAACCATTACTAAAGCCGCTGCTCTGTTCCAGACACTTTATCAAGCCAAGCATAGAAGTGACGATTTATCAATTAGCTCAGAACTTGAACATCAGCAAGTCAGCGTAGAGCCTGGAAAGCGTGTATTGCTAATTGACTATGAAGACTCTTTTGTACACACGCTTGCCAACTACATCCGTCAAACTGGTGCCATAGTCAAAACATTACGTCACGGCTTTTCTCAATCAGTCTTTGATACAGAACACCCTGACTTAGTTGTCTTATCTCCCGGGCCTGGCAGACCCAGTGACTTCCGCGTACCAGAGACAATAGCGGCTTGCATGAAAAGGCAAATCCCCATCTTTGGCGTTTGTTTAGGATTGCAGTCTATTGTTGAGGCTTTAGGCGGTGAACTAGGAGTTCTTAGTTATCCCCAGCATGGCAAAGTTTCTCGTGTGTCTGTGGTTGCTCCCGATTCTGTCACTTTCAAAGATTTACCCCAATCCTTTGAAGTTGGTAGATACCACTCTTTATTTGCCTTGCCTGAGAGTCTCCCCAAAGAACTCAAAGTTACAGCTCTCTCAGATGATGGTGTGATTATGGGTATCGAGCATCAAACACTGCCAATTATCGGTGTTCAGTTCCATCCAGAATCAATCATGACCTTAGCGGAAGGAGTCGGTCTAGCAATTATTAAGAATGTAGTTAGTGCATGTACAACTAAAAAATCTTCCCCAGTTGTTGCTGCATAAGCATAAGAGTATTTTCAGATATGCCTCCCAGTCACCATTTATCACCCCAGTCTCGTATGGATGCCAGTAAGAGCGTCTCCACCCTTGAAATCAACAACCAACTGTCCGCACAACCAGCCCATATTCTTGAAGAGATTGTGTGGCACAAACAAAAAGAAGTTGCATTCATGGGTGAGCAACTACCTCTTAGTGATTTACAAAATCAGATAAGTACTGCCCCTCCCCCACGAGATTTTCTGGGTGCCTTGCGCCAGAATCCTAGCAAACCCAGCTTGATTGCTGAGGTCAAGAAAGCATCACCTAGTAAAGGAGTAATCCGCGCTGACTTTGATCCAGTCAAAATTGCCCAGGCATACGAGCGAGGTGGTGCTACCTGTCTATCAGTACTGACAGATGAGAAATTCTTTCAAGGCAGTTTTGAGAATCTGCAAATCATTAGAAAGAATGTAGCACTGCCCTTGTTGTGCAAGGAATTTATTATTGACCCTTACCAAATTTATTTTGCACGGGTTAGTGGAGCAGATGCGGTACTACTGATTGCCGCTATCTTAGCTGATGAAACTTTGCAAAATTTTCTCCAACTTGCTCAGCATTTGGGTATGACTGCCTTAATAGAGGTGCATACTCTTGCTGAACTCGATCGGGTACTGGCACTACAAAATGTGCGATTGGTAGGAATTAACAACCGCAATCTTCAAGACTTTACCGTTGATCTAGAAACAACTCAACGCTTATTGACAGAGCGTCGAGAAAGGTTAACTAGTTTAGGTATTACAGTCGTGAGTGAGTCTGGTTTGTACACGTCCAGTGACCTAGCCTTTGTGGCTGAGGCGGGAGCCGAAGCAGTCCTGATTGGAGAATCTCTGGTCAAGCAAAATGACATAGAGGAGGCTGTGAGGCATTTATTCAAATTTGTTAGTGGTTAGTGGTTAGTGGTTAGTGGTTAGTAGTTGGTTGTTATTCTCCCAATCCCCCACTCCCTAGCGGTCGTGGGGGCCCCGAGTTCCCCACCTTCCCAACTTGTAAACTTTCAGTGGCTCATACGAATGACTTCTATCTCCCATTACTTTGAATCTTTACGAGCAAGCAATCAGTGTGCTCTTATTCCCTTTGTTACAGCTGGCGATCCTGATTTGGACATCACAGCAGAAGCCCTGCGAGTTCTAGATTCTAGCGGTGCTGATTTGATTGAACTGGGAGTTCCCTATTCAGATCCATTGGCTGACGGGCCAGTGATTCAAGCGGCAGCAACTCGTGCCCTCAAACAGCGAACCCGCTTAGTTAATGTTTTGGAAATGGCGCAAACAGTGACTCGTAGCTTGCGATCGCCAATTATCCTCTTTACTTACTACAACCCAATTTTGAATCTGGGCAAAACCTCATTCTTAGAAAGAGCTGCTGCATCGGGGATCAAAGGATTAGTAGTACCCGATCTACCTCTGGATGAAGCTAGTGATTTATTAGAACTTGCCGATGCTGTCGGAATTGAGGTGATTTTATTAGTGACTCCGACAAGTTCAAAAGATCGCATAGAGGCGATCGCTCGTCAATCTCGTGGATTTATTTACTTGGTTAGCGTCACAGGCGTGACTGGTATGCGCTCCCATCTCCAGACGCGCGTTAGGGATGTACTTAAAGAAATCCGCAGCGTCACAGACAAACCCATTGGTGTTGGTTTTGGTATATCTAGCCCAGAACATGCTCGTCAGGTAAGAGATTGGGGTGCAGATGCTGCGATCGTGGGTAGTGCCTTTGTGGAGCGATTGTCAGAAAGTACACCATATCGAGGACTGCGAGCTATTAAAGATTTCTGTCGCGATTTGAAGGCATCAATTACTCTCGCCGAAGTTGGATAATAGACCAGAAAATTTTATACCAGTAACTGGAAACCAGGATTTTTCCATTTTTATAACAATATTTTTGGGTAAATTGAATGTTAATAAATACACAAAAAAACGAAGCTGCAAATCAACTACTCAGTCAAC
Source organism: Fischerella sp. (assembly GCF_013388695.1). NCBI lineage: Bacteria > Bacillati > Cyanobacteriota > Cyanophyceae > Nostocales > Hapalosiphonaceae > Fischerella > Fischerella sp. Next base: position 28,806 of record NZ_JACAEU010000130.1, on the reverse strand, counting down.
AACCCGATGCAAATGGCAGATTTGGTCAATTTGGCGGTAAGTACGTACCCGAAACTTTAATGTCGGCTCTGACTGAGTTGGAAACCGCATTTAAGGAGTATCGCAACGATCCGCAGTTCCAACAAGAGCTGCAAGCACTGCTGCGAGACTATGTGGGACGCCCTACCCCCCTCTACTTTGCGGAACGACTAACTGCCCGCTACACTAGACCAGATGGCACAGGGCCGCAAATTTATCTCAAACGTGAGGACTTAAACCATACAGGAGCTCACAAAATCAACAACGCCCTAGCGCAAGTGCTGTTAGCCAAGCGCATGGGTAAACAGCGCATTGTGGCGGAAACAGGGGCAGGTCAGCATGGTGTTGCTACTGCTACAGTCTGTGCTCGTTTCGGTTTACAGTGCGTAATTTATATGGGCATCCACGACATGCAGCGGCAAGCCCTCAATGTATTCCGGATGCGGCTGATGGGGGCAGAGGTTCGAGCAGTGGAAGCAGGAACGGGAACCCTCAAAGACGCGACCTCTGAGGCAATTCGGGATTGGGTGACAAATGTAGAAACAACTCACTACATCTTGGGATCGGTTGCGGGGCCGCATCCCTACCCGATGATGGTGCGAGACTTTCACGGAGTAATTGGTAAGGAAACTCGCGCTCAAGCACAGGAGAAATGGGGAGGACTACCGGATATTCTTCTGGCTTGTGTAGGTGGAGGTTCCAACGCGATTGGACTGTTCCATGAGTTTGTAAATGAACCTTCCGTGCGCCTGATTGGAGTTGAAGCAGCAGGTGAAGGTATTGACACAGATAAACATGCAGCAACTCTGACAAAAGGGCGAATTGGAGTTTTGCACGGTGCGATGAGTTTTGTGCTGCAAGATGACGATGGTCAGATTGTTGAGGCACACTCGATCAGTGCTGGACTAGATTATCCCGGAGTTGGGCCCGAACATAGCTATTTGAAGGAAATTGGGCGTGCTGAATACTACAGTGTGACAGACCAACAGGCCTTAGAGGCGTTTCAACGTCTTTCACAACTAGAAGGAATTATTCCAGCACTGGAAACAGCACATGCGATCGCCTATTTAGAAACACTTTGTCCACAACTAACCGATAGTCCCCGAATTGTCATCAACTGTTCAGGACGTGGCGACAAGGATGTGCAAACAGTTGCTTCAAGGGGGCTGGGAAATAGGGACTAGGGTATAAAAATTATGAATTATGAATTATGAATTATGAAATTTTCAGCATTCATAATTTCCACCTATGCCCAATCCCCAATCACTAATCCCCGATCCCCAATCCCCAATCTTATGGTTACAACAACAATCAGTGTTGGAAAAAATTCCTCAAGCAGCGACTCTCCCAATTGGTCTGTATTATTACAGCAATTGCTAGATCGTCAATCACTTTCGGTTTCCCAAGCTTCCGATTTAATGTACGGTTGGCTGGCAGAAGCCATTCCTCCTGTAATGTCGGGTGCGATTTTAGCAGCAATTCAGGCAAAGGGAGTATCTGCTGAAGAATTGCTGGGTATGGTCAAGGTTCTATACTCTCAGTCATTAAAAGCAACATTGCGCGATCGCGTTGTCGGCACGTTACCGCTGGTTGATACTTGCGGGACTGGCGGAGATGGGGCATCGACATTTAATATTTCCACAGCCGTTGCCTTCGTGACTGCCGCAGCTGGAGTAAAAGTTGCTAAGCATGGCAATCGTTCGGCATCTGGGAAAACTGGATCGGCAGACGTATTGGAAGGTCTGGGTTTAAATTTGAAGGCCAGCACCAAGAAAACTCAAGAAGCCGTTGATGAAGTTGGCATTACTTTTCTGTTCGCACCAGATTGGCATCCAGCCTTGAAAGCGATCGCCCCACTGCGAAAAGCTCTGAAAGTACGAACAATTTTTAACTTGCTTGGCCCGCTGATCAATCCTTTACGACCGACAGGACAAGTTGTTGGTGTCAACGATCCAAAAATTGTTGAGACTTTTGCCAAAGTATTACATCAGTTGGGAACTCGCCGGGCGATCGTACTTCACGGACGTGAAAAATTAGACGAAGCAGGCTTGGCAGATAAAACTGATTTGGCTGTGGTATCAAATCAACAAATGTGCCTGCTGGAATTAGATCCGCAAGACCTAGGTATAAACCCGACTCCAACCAGTGAACTACGAGGTGGGGATGTCCGAGAAAATGCGGAAATTCTCAAAGCAGTCCTGCAAGGAAAAGGCACTCAAGCTCAGCGAGATGTGGTGACTTTAAATACAGCTTTAGCACTCTTTGTTGGCGAAGCAATGCCAGAGTCTAGTGATTATATTGATACTTTTGCTAAAGCTGTTGTTCTTGCCAGGGAAATTCTTGACAGTGGGCTTGCCTGGAAAAAATTAGAGCAACTTGCTCAATTTCTTCAGTAGAAACGCGACAGTGATTCGCTATTTTGCCAGAGAGTTTGGAGTATTTGATCATATGGATATCGAAAGAATGCTGAATATGTGCAAGCTGGCGAATCGCCAAGAAGGCAAGCGCGTGACCATCTTGGGTGCTGGCATTGCAGGTCTAGTAGCAGCCTATGAACTTGAGCGTCTAGGCCATCAAGTGGATATTATGGAAGGTAGCCCACGCATCGGGGGTAGAGTCTGGACTCATCGCTTCGGCAATGACTTCAATTCTGCCTACGGAGAACTAGGGGCAATGCGTATCCCCAGCGAGCATAAGTATGTCCTGCACTACATACACGAATTGGGACTGAGTGACAAACTGTGCAAGTTTGTCACAGTATTCGAGGAGCAAAATGCTCTGATGAATATCCAAGGAAAAATCTTCCGGATGAAGGATGCGCCTCGGATATTCCAAGAACGCTATCAAAACATTTTCTCTGACACCCGCTACAGCGAGAAGACCAAACTATTTGCCGCGTGGCTCAAAACAATCGTAGATACCATATCTCCTGGCAATCTGCGTGAGAGTCTGGAGTGTGACCTCTCCTCAAAATTGATGGACGAGTTGGAGAGGTTGGATTTAGAGCCATATTTCAACGAAGATGGACAGACCATAGACCTCCACAGTTTTATCAAAGCCAACCCAGGTTTAAGGGCGCGATGCAGCAAGGCACTCGATATGTTCCTTAGCGATATCCTGGTGGAGACAAGCCACGATTTGTTGCAACTGGAAGGGGGGATGGATCAACTCATCAACCGTCTAGTTGCAGCAATCAAAGCTCCGATCGAATGCAATCAGAAAGTGGTAGCCCTGGATGTACAAGAGGAGCATGTGAAGGTATCCTGGTTAGAGGAAGGGCAGTTGCATACACGTCGTTGTGACTACGTATTGTGTACCATTCCCTTTTCAATAGTGGGTCAAATGGATCTGAGCGGGTTTGACGATGAAAAACTTGCCGCCATCCACAACACTTTTTACTGTCCAGCCACCAAGGTTCTGTTTCACTGCGCCCAGCCCTTCTGGCAGAAGGATGGAATCAAAGGTGGAGCCTCATTCAGCGATGAAGGTATTCGCCAAATCTACTATCCTTCGGTGCAGAGCAATCCCTCCAGGGGTAGCACATTGCTAGCTAGCTACACTATCGGTGACGATGCCGACCACTTAGGGATGATGTCCGAACTAGAACGTTATGCCTACGTTCAGAACGCCGTGAGCAAGCTTCATCCCGAGATTGAAGCACCCGGTATGGTCTTAGACATGGCTACGATCGCCTGGGGTAACTATAAGTGGAGTGCTGGCGGATGCTCTATTCCTTGGGGTGGCGACATCACCAGCGAATCCAACCATCATATCCATTACCTAGAGGCTGCTAGACCCCAGAAGACACTCTTCTTCGCCGGCGAACACTGTTCCAGATTTCCTGCTTGGCTTCAGGGTGCGATTGAATCCTCACTAGAGGCAGTATACGACATTGCCGTCCACAAACCTATTACAGAATCTACGACTTCCATCCCCTTGGTGGCCGTCGGGAAAGTCAATACTCCTACATTTTTGCGTATAAATAATGACCAAAATACAGAGGTAAGCGTGAAATCCTCACAAGAATTAATCAATTCCCTTTTTTAAATATCATCATGAACTGCTTACACCAGCAGGGATGAAAATCTTCTCTTTGTGTCTTGGTGTCTTTGTGGTTCAAGATTGTTTAAACCACAAAGGCACAAAGACACCAAGTATTTTCATAGGATAGCTATGAGCATTTTGGATTTTCCCCGCCTACATTTCCAGGGTTTTGCCCGCATCCACGCACCCACAGGACACAAAAATGGAGTAGTGGATCTCAGTACAAATACTGTATACATGAACGGCGATCGCTTTGATCACCGCCGTTCTTTGTCTGAGTTCCACGAATATCTCTATCGTTTAGGGCCTCGGTTTAACGCCCAAGGGCAATGGGATGATAATGGCCCTTTTAGCATGGCGATGGGATGGGATTTTGGGGGCAATGGTCACTTTGCGATCGACGCAAAAATTATCAGCGCTCAACGTGAATTTGGAGAGGTTGACCAAAATGACCCAGTAGTGGGACGCAGCGTCGATATGTGGGGTCACTACAACGAATACCTGGGAACTACCTTCAATCGTGCCCGTATCTTCGACTGCGATCCTGCATCCAACTGGACAAGCACAATTATGGTGGGACAGTTGACCTTCGGACGCCAAGGCAACTCCCATGAAGTCCCAAATATGCTCTCGGCTCCTGTAGAAGGTATGCAGCCTGCCCGCTGGCAGGATTTCAACCATATTCGCGAATTGCCTGCACACTGCCTTAACAGTGAGTTTCAACGTGCGGCTGTACATCAGTTTAGCGTCTCCAAAGCCGCAGAGGATTTATTGTGGGGTGAGGAGATAGCACTTTCACCAACGGTATCCTTGTTACACGAGGCAATGAACCGCGATGATGTGTTGGGACTGGTTGTGCAGTTCAGCTTGAGCAATATGTCAACGCCGATGCAACCCGACTCACCAACTTTTTGGGAACTGCACGGAACCATCGGTTTGTGGTGTGAGGGCGAGATGAGTACCTATCCCCACGGTCGATTGCTGATCCCCGATCGTATGCCTTGCGACACAGAACAGCCCACACCCAAGACGCTATCCAATCTTACCGTCCAGGTTACTCCCCAAGGTGCCAGCTTAAATATGGTCACGGCTGTGCCATGTGTGGGGCGGGCGACAAAACCGGGGCCAGGGCCAACTCACGCGATCGCTGCCAAACTAGACCTTGGTGAGTTGGAATTGCGTACACTTGCAAGCCAACGGCTAGTGGCACGAATTCCTAAAGAAGCTTACCAACGGGAAGCACATCTACTTACCAGCGGAGTTGTAGACGTACCACTGGCAGAACCCTTTGAAAATTTGTGTGATGAAATTGAACAGCAGGGTCTGTGCATTGTAGATGGACAAGGGCAAATTCTGGTTCAGGAAAAAGAAATCAACCTCCAGGTAGATGACGCCTGTCTGTTTTTGGAATTTCCTGATTGGAAGCGTAGTAAAGATTACATAGAAGAAATAGAAATACGCTCATTTGTCCGAGGGCGTCCTGCGCCAGTCGAAACCGTCTACCTGCGCCAGTTCTACAATCCCAAAGGACTGCCTCAGCTACGCTACGAATTTGAGCGAGACCCCGCTAACGTTGGTAAAACTTTCCACTTTCCTCTCAGTACTGAACTGAACATCGTACATTTCAAGCCAGGCAAGCGAGAGGAAATTAACGACTTTGCTCCTACATGTGTAGTTTCGACTAACTCCAAGGGGCGTGGGTGGGTAACTTTGCACGGCGTCCAACCAGGAACCACGCGGGTGCTGCTGTCGGCTCAACCTGATGAACTGCCCAGCGACCCAAACCACCCGGATCAGGCAATAATTGCCTACGATAACGATAATTTGCTTGGCTTCTGGTCTGGTGCTGGCTCCTTTGCCGTGCGGGTTTTGACCGACGACTGGCACTTGGGGGAAATTGAGGATGAAGCAGTAGACTTCAACTTGATTTATGAGCACGTCTTAGCTTACTACGAGCTATGCTTCTCCTTCATGAAAGCAGAAGTTTTCAGCCTGGCCGATCGCTGCAAGGTAGAGACTTACGCCCGGCTGATGTGGCAGATGTGCGATCCCTGCAATCGCAACAAGACTTATTACATGCCGCCAACACGAGATTTATCACTACCAAAAGCAATGCTGTTGCGTAAGTTCCTGCACAACCAGCAGCAAGTGGGCTATGTCCCAACTTCTGAACCAGTGCCAAAGCGTACTCAACGCAACATCCAAACTCGCGATGAATTAGTCACCGCCCTGCGCCATGCGGCAGAACTGGAAGTAGCAGTCATGCTGCAATACATCTACGCGGCTTACTCTATTCCCAACTACGTCACTGGTGAAGAATACGTTCGTCACGGTTTGTGGACGCAAGAACAGCTGCACCTAGCTTGTGGTAATGGCAAAGAGGTGCGCGACTTCGGTATGCGTGGGGTGTTACTAGAAGTTTCCCATGAGGAAATGATCCACTTTTTGATGGTTAACAACATCCTCATGGCTATAGGCGAGCCTTTCTATCCGGCAGTACCCAACTTTAGCGAGATTAATCGCCGCTTCCCCATCGAGGTAGACTTTGCCCTCGAACCCTTCAGCGCCACAACTGTACAGCGGTTCATGCGGTTTGAATGGCCTGATTTCCTAGAGCAAGACCTCGCCAACGATCGCGAACACAACGATCCGACAGCAGACCGTTTACACGGCTATGGCTCTTTAAGTGAGTTATATCGTCAAATTCGGGAAGCTATTCAGAATATCCCCGATCTATTCGTTGTGAAGAAGGGTCGTGTCGGCGGTGAACATCACCTGTTCTTGCGTGAAGACTTTAACAAAGTTCACCCAGACTATCAGTTGCAAGTTGATGATGTGGAAAGCGCCCTGTTTGCGATCGACTTTATCGTTGAACAGGGGGAGGGATGCAACCCGAACTCACCCAAGTTTGAGCAATCCCACTTCCAGCAATATCGACGCATGGGTGAGGCGCTAGCCCAACAGCATATTACTGACACCTCCACAGGTCGTCTGGTGCCGTGGAATCCAGCCTACCCAGCATTGCGTAATCCCACACTCCATTATCGAGATGGTAACACCAACGTCGTTACTATCCCTGAAACTCGTGCTGTCATGCAAATTTTCGACGAGTGTTACTTCATCATGATGCAACTGATGGTGCAACACTTTGGGTTGACGCCTACTGCTAGCCTCCGGCGCTCGAAAATCATGAACGCTGCTATTGACGTGATGACAGGCATGATGCGCCCTCTGGGTGAACTGTTAATGAGTATGCCTTCCGGTAAGCGTGGCAAAACAGCAGGCCCGACTTTTGAGATCGCAATGCCCATGTATATCTCTACACCAGAAGTTGCCTGTGAAGCGATCGCCCGTCGCTTCGAGCGATTAGCCCATCGAGCTAGGGAGTGTGAGGCAATACCCAGCACCATCTATGAGATGTTCGATTTCTACATAAAATTCTTTGAAGACTTTGCCAACAATCCCCAACGCTTATTTCATTAATTAGTCATTGGTCATTGGTCATTCGTGAATTTAACCACTAACCCTCCGGGTACTCTACGAGAAGCCGCCCACAAGGGGCGTCTACGCCAGTCCGCTCATGGGGGAGACCCCCTATAAGTGCGCGCTGGCTCACCACTAACTACTAACCACTAACCACTAACCCTGAAATGCGTATGAATAACAACATTATTGAAACAGATGTCCTGATTGTCGGCGGCGGGCCTGTCGGTCTAGCGATGGCGTTAGAATTGCGCTACCAAGGTATCGATTGTATCCTTGTTGAGGAGTCCGATGGGGTAATCACTCACCCCAAGGTGGGCACCGTCGGGCCGCGCTCAATGGAACTCTGCCGCCGTTGGGGTATTGCCCAACAGTTGCGTGATGCTGGCTGGCCCTACGATCACCCCTTAGATATTGCCTGGGTAACAACTGTCGGTGGGCACGAAATTTACCGACTTCATTTTCCCTCTGCTGGCGAAAGGCCTTTACCTGTCTACACACCAGAACCAGAGCATCCCTGCCCTCACCACTGGCTGATACCACTGCTCATACGTAACCTCGGTCAATCTCCATATGGGCCAGTGCGCCTCAGCTGCCGGTTGGAGAGCTTCGAGCAGACAGATGATGGGGTTAGCGCCCAGGTAACATATCTTGAAAGTGGAAACACTGAGTCAATTCAAGCTAAATACTTAGTGGCTTGTGATGGTGCCAAAAGCCCAATCCGTAAAAAATGTGGCGTTGATGCTCCGGCATATCACCCCACACGAGTGTTTCAGAACATTCTCTTCCAGGCTCCTGAGCTACCAGAAATTCTGGGATCGCGGAAAGCTTTGGTTTTCTATATGGTTAACCCAAAGAGATTGCGGTATCCGCTCCGCTCGATTGACGGCAAGGGGCTATATCGCCTGACAGCGGTTCCAGGAGAAGACGGCGAACAGCGCGATCCCGAAGAGGCTGTTAAAGAGGCGCTTGGTATCGATACACCTATAGAAATTCTTTCCAGCGTTCAATGGTTCCTCACCCACCGAGTTGCCGAACATTTTCGCCACGGGCGCATCTTCTTTGTCGGCGACTCTGCTCACACACTTTCGCCCTCTGGTGGTTTCGGTATGAACACCGGCATAGCTGATGCAGTCGATCTCGGCTGGAAGCTTGCTGCTACTCTCAGGGGTTGGGCTGGCCCTAACCTGCTTGATACCTATGAAATTGAACGGCGTCCCATTGCGGTGCGAAATATGGAAGAGGCAAACGTCAATCTCCAGCGCACCCTGAAACGCAACTTACATCCAGAAATTATGAGCGACTCCCCCGAAGGTGAGCAGGCGCGCAAGCAAATGGCTGAAAACATGCAGCGTGGCGACGTTAGACGGGAATTCGACGCACCAGGAATTCATTTCGGTTTCCGCTACGAGTCCCCTGCTATTATCCGTGATGACTCTCCACTGCCCACTAATGACCCCCACGAGTGGACGCAAAATAGCTACCCAGGCTGTCGAGCGCCCCATGCTTGGTTAGAGTCTGGTAAATCCACGATAGATTTATTCGGTCACAGTTTTGTGCTGATGTGTTTCCAAGGGCAACAGGGAGTTGAAACCTTTGATAAAGTCTGCCAGCAAAAAGATGTGCCTTTTACGAGCATACAAATCGATAATCCTGAAATTGCCAATCTCTACGAGCGAGCTTATGTCTTAGTGCGACCTGACGGACATGTAGCCTGGAGAGGCGATCGCCTGCCCGACGATCCAGACGCAGTAATTGACCGTGTTCGAGGGTATTTCTAAATTTATCTAAAGTCATTAGTCATTTCACCAATGACTAATGACTAATGACTAACATGAAACTCTACTACGCAACTGCCTCATCCTACTGCCAGCGAGTCCTCATCGCCCTCTACGAGAAGGGCATAGATTTTACACCTATCGAGGTGAATCTTTTCGATCCCGAAGCGCGATCGCGCTACATGCAAATCAACCCCTTTGGCAAAATTCCCACGCTGGTAACTGATAACGGTCAGGTACTGTTTGAGGCTGGCATTATTATTGAATACCTCGATCGCCACTTTCAAAATGAACCTCGCCTCATTCCTGAAGAACTAGAACTTGCTTTAGAGGTTCGTCTGCTGGAGCGAGTTGTTGATGTGTATATCAACGGCGGACGTGAGGCATTATTTGCCGATACTCAGCGCCCAGTTGAGGAGCGCGGTAGCAAAGAGGTCGCCAAAGCAAAGCGGCTTTTAGAGACTGGCTGCACTCTCCTAAACGAGCGGCTTGGAGGGCGTACCTGGCTAGCGGGCGAAGAGTTTTCCTTGGCAGACTGCGCCGCTGCTCCTACCCTCGCCTACTTGCGTATAGTTTACAACTACAAGCACCTACCGAGACTAACAGATTATGTTCGGCGTCTGGAGTCAAGACCTGCTGTTATGCATGTTCAAAGCTCCGGGCGTGAGCAAATGACGCGGATGCTGTCAGAACTGCGATATCCGTTAAAATTGCCGTCCTTGGAGGAATTACCAATTTATGAGGGATTAGGGACTGGGAATAGGGGATAAGGGTAGCCCTGTCAAGGTGGGTAAAAGACTATTTTCCTCTTTGTGTCTTAGTGTCTTGGTGTTTCAATCATTTTTTTTCACCACCAAGACACCAAGACACCAAGAAAAAACTAAAGCCTAGTTGGAAGTTAATAATAATGACGATTTCTACAATTGAAAGATTAAACCCGTTTATACCTGAAGTTATTGAAGACCCCTACAAATTCTACCGACGCTATCGGGAGTTAGATCCTGTCCATTGGGGACTCTCCGCAAACCCGCGGTTGTCTGGTAGTTGGTATCTGTTTCGTTATGAAGATGTGGTGCATGTGCTTGAGAGTCCCAAGTTTGGTCGCGAGGCTTCGCGAGTTCGAGAGGATGGCGAAGGCGCACCAGTGCCAGCTGCTTACAAGGGATTTCGGTCGATGGTTAGCAACTGGATGGTTTTTAGAGATCCGCCCGATCATACCCGGTTGCGATCGCTAGTTAACAAGGTTTTCTCTCCCAAGATGGTTGAAAACATCCGTCCAGCCATTTTCGGCATCGCAGACAGTCTGCTGGATCGGGTTCAAACCCGCGGCGAAATGGACTTGGTTGAGGATTTTGCCTTTCCTCTGCCAGTGATGGTGATTGCTACTCTGTTGGGTGTAGATCCGCAGGATCGCCCAATGTTCCGTGAATGGGCGTTAGCTTTACAACATGCCAGCGCCTCACGCCTGACTCCTTCACCAGAGGTTTACGCTCAAGCTGAGCAGGCAACTTGGGGATTTATTGAATACTTCAAGAAAGCGATCGCCCAGCGGCACAAGGAACCACGTCAGGATTTGATTACGGCTTTAGCTAAGGCCCAAGACGAGGGCAATAAACTCAACGACGAAGAAATCCTCGCCACATGCATTCATCTGTTGACGGCGGGTCACGAAACTACGATTAACCTGATTGCCAAAGGGACATTGGCGTTGCTCCGCAATCCCGATGCACTCAAGCTATTGCGTTCTCACCCTGAACTGATTGCCGGAGCGGTAGAGGAGCTAATACGTTATGACAGTCCCGTCCAAATGGTGTCACGCTGGGCTTTCGCAGATGTGGAGATTGGTGATAAGCTCATCCGCCGTGGGGACAGCGTAGGGCTGATACTCGGTTCTGCCAACCGAGATCCCGCACGTTTTGTGAATCCTGATGTCCTCGATATCCAGCGTCAAGACTGCAAGCACTGCGGCTTTGGTAGCGGTATCCACTTCTGCCTTGGTGCTGCCTTGGCACGTGCTGAGGCTCAGATTGCGTTGAATGTCTTGCTCAATCGTTTGCCCGAACTGTGCTTGCTAGACGAGAAGGTGGAGTGGGCAGACAACATTGTGTTCCACGGGCCCAAGCATCTGCGAGTTGCCTTTAAAGAGCCTATGGCAAAAGCATCGTAACTTTCGGTAATTTTGGTGTGGATCGGTAAAAAATGTTGCGTCTGAGTCGTTACCAATGGACTGTATTGTTAATAGCGTGGCTAGGGTGGGGCTTTGCCATGTTTGAAGCCTTGCTATTTAACTACGTTGCCCCAAATTGTGTTCCGACACTTTTGGGTTTGACCATTGGTTCACCAGAGGCTAAGGCGGCAACTCTTTATTGGACTGGTCTTTTGACTTCCATTCTTCTGATTGGTTGGGCAGTTGGTGGGGTGTTTTTTGGGCAAGTCGCCGATCGGATTGGGCGTAGTAAGACGATGGCGATCGCCATTCTTCTCTATGCTTTTGGAAATGCTTGCTGTGCGTTTGCTCCCAATATCTGGTTTTTGATGCTGTGTCGGATAGTTGCTAGTCTCGGGATTGGTGGCGAGTGGGCGGCTGGGGCTTCAATGGTGGCGGAAGTAGTCCCAGAAAAATCACGTATAGAAGCAGGAGCAATATTATACACTGCTTCCCCAGCGGGTTTGTTTTTGGCGACCTATGTTAACTACAAAATCGCCGGGGTATTATTTCCCGACAACCCGGAAACCTCTTGGCGCTACGTGTTACTCTGCGGTCTTGTCCCCGCAGCTGTTACCTTATTGGTGCGAGTGTTTCTCAAAGAACCAGAACGTTGGGAGAAGGCAAAAAGTAAACACCGCTCATCTGGACTCGGCGAACTCTTCAACCGCCAAAATCTACCTTTGACTATCAGCGGCTTGTTAATGGCGTTGATTGCTTTATTGACAAATTGGAGTAGTAATGCTTTTATCCCAATAGTAGCTACAGGTTTAGCTAACACAGCTGCCAATGCCCAAAACTTAGATGCGAAAGCTACATTAGCACTAGTCGAAGAATGGAAAGTCCTAGCCACAAATAGTTTTAACTGGGGAGGTCTGGTAGGCACATTGCTGACGGTTCCTGCTGCGAAATACTTGGGGCGCAAAAAGATGTTTGCCCTTTATTTCATTCTCTCAGCAGTATCAATTATGGTTACTTTTGGGCTACCATTACCTCCGCAAATTCGCTTGTATCTGTATTTCACAATCGGTTTAAGCGCGATCGGTGTTTTCGGTAGTTTTACATACTACCTACCAGAGCTTTTTCCTACGAGACTGCGCGCCACTGGTTCAGGTTTTTGCTACAACGCGGGGCGCGTGGTAGCCGCAGCAGGCCCGTTTTTAGTGGGTGCGATCGCATCTGGGGGAGCGAATGCATACAACACTGCTGTGCAAGCGCTGTTTTGGGTTGGTTTTATTCCCCTGTTGGGGTTAGCTTTTTTGCCTTGGGTAATTGAAACCAAGGGCGGAGTGTTGGTGGACTGAGGAAAAGAAAGGAGTAAGGAAATGTACTCATGTAAAACCTGAACCGCAAATGGCTACTCCTCCGAGGGTGCATAAGTTTGATTTCAATTACACCTATTAAGTTGAAAGGAATAGAAACAATGATTGGAAAAGATTCGATCCCAACTGAGAAAAAAACTTGTCCCCACCTCGGACAGGAGTTCCAACCCTTTGTTCAGCCACAACTTGATGACCCCTATTCATTCTTCAAGCGTGCTAGAGATGAAGAACCAGTATTTCACAGCCCAATATTAAATGGCTATGTGCTCACACGTTATGAAGACATCCTAAATGTCCTGAAAGATCCAGCACGATTTTCTTCAGCAGATAACCTCAAGCCGATTGTTACCTTCACTCCGGAAGTGATTGGAGTGCTCAGACAAGGCTTTCCCTTTGTTGCTGACTTGGTTAATAGCGATGGCGATCTGCACAAACGCTTGCGCGCTCCTTTCGTGAAAGTGTTCGCACCAGAACGGCTGCAAGCATTGGAAGATTCGATTCGCGCTATTGCCAACAGATTGGTAGACAGTTTTATCAAAGATGGTCAGGCTGATATCGTCTCACAATTTACTTATCCGCTGCCGCTTGAGGTTATCCTCACCATGTATGGTGTCCCCTTGGAGATAATGCCCAATATCAAGAAGTGGTGCCTTGATATGACAGCGTTGTTATCGTCCCAGCTAACACCAGAAGCTCAGCTAGAATGTGCCCGCAGCTTTGTGGCAATGCAGCACACCGTTGCAGGATTAATCGAAGAACGACGCCAGACTCCTCAAAACGACTTAATCAGCAATATCCAGGACTCTGACCTGAGTATGAACGAGCAGGTCATCGTTTTATGTGGGTTGATACTAGCTGGACATAAGACAACTAGCCATCTGATTGCCAGTACTATAAAACTTCTGCTGGAGCGCCCAGAGTTGTGGCAAGCTATTTGTGAAAACCAGTCACTCATTCCTGCTGCTGTAGAAGAGGCACTGAGATATGATGCTCCTGTTCCAGCAATGATTCGCACTACTACCGAAGAAGTTTCCATAGCAGGAGTTACACTACCCCAAGGCACTCAGCTCTTTTTAATGTATGGCTCTGCTAACCGAGATGAAAACCAATACGGTAATGCAGATAGCTTTGAGATTGAACGTTTCCAACAGACAACTGCTAACCATCTCGCATTTGGTCATGGGGTTCATCATTGTATTGGTTCAAACTTAGCTCGTCGAGAAGGACGGATTGCTCTGGAAGTATTGTCTTCGAGGTTGCCGAATCTCAGACTTCGCTCAAATCAACAGCTCACTCATATCCCAGCATTGATGAACCGTAGTTTTAAAGACCTCTATGTGGAATGGGATATCACTTGATTAAAATTTACTGAAAATTAATTTGTATAAGGCTGAAAATCAGACGAAAAACTTTTTCAGCCTTCTCTTTTTTGCAACCTATTTTGGCTATAAATCAATACAGTTCAGTTAGTATAATTCAATCTTTGGATACATAAAAATGTCCCATTGCAATAAGTAAGTTAACAAAAAATACTGTTTAATATGTGAATTGAAAGTATAAAATAATATATGTTTTATCTTCTAACGCATCTCAATTTAAGAACTCAAAAAATAAGTAACAATTGATGAATTATTTTTAACAAACCTATATAATAAAAAAGCAGATTGAGTAATACCAATTTGAAAAATGATTGGGACAGATAGCCAAAAGCGATTACCACTAAATGTTTCATAATCTAAAATCTAAAATGGTATAACTCTGCCATGAAATCCACCGGTAAAAGAGTGAGCAAAATCCACCAAGATAAGAATTTTTACATCATTAGTTTGTTGACACTAATGGCAATTTTAGGGGGAACAATTTATAATCCCGCACTGCCAACTATCGCAAATTTTTTCAATGTTTCAAGCGATCGAGTTTCACTAGTATCGACACTCTTTCAATTTCCAGGTACAATTGTGACTCCAATATTTGGAGTTTTAGCTGATACTTTTGGTAGAAAACAAGTCCTTGTTCCTTCACTGCTAGTTTTTGCCCTTGGCGGAGCTTTAAGCGGTTTTGCTCCTAACTTTCGTAGCCTTGTAGAATGGCGAATTTTGCAGGGTATTGGTACTGCTAGCCTAGAATCTCTGCAACTAACTATCATCAGCGATCTTTATACAGGGAAAAAGTTAACCTCTGTAATGGCATTTGTTGCCAGTTTGAATGGGATTAGTTCGGCAATTTTTCCTCTCATTGGTGGGTTATTAGCTTCTTTTAGTTGGCGATATCCATTTCTGACATCGTTATTTGCTATTCCAGTTGCAGTAATGGTGTTAACAACAATGAAGCTGCCAAAGCAGGAACATAGTGTACAAAATTTCCAACTTAAACCCTATCTAAAAAATACTTGGAGGAGCATTAACAATCGTCAGGTATTTGGACTGCTATTTGCAATAATGTCTCTGTTCATGCTGCAAGTAGGAGCCTGCTTAACTTACATCCCAATCTTTGCAGGAACTAAACTCGGTGCTTCTGAACCAGTCATTGGCATTATCTTAACTAGTCTATCATTATCCCTTGCCTTAGTTGCTTCCCAATTAGGATTATTGACGCGGCATTTCTCACAAATTCAACTCATTAAAATTTCTTTCATTCTTTCTGGTTTGGGATTATTGATTGTTCCTACAGTTAATAATGTTTGGCTGCTGTTGATTCCGATTTTTTTCCTGGGAGCAGCTCAAGGTATAGCATTCCCATCTACCCAAGCACTGTTAGCAATGCTTTCCTCACAAGAATCTAGAGCTGGTTTTATGGGGATAAACTCAACGATTCAGTCATGGGGACAGACACTTGGCCCCCTTTTAGGAAGCATCGTCGATGCAATTTGGGGAACACAAGCGGTCTTTTATGCTAGCGCCGTTTTTTACTTTGCCTCATTTTTTGTTTTGAATGCTGTGCTGACTAATAGTGTGACACAACTAAAATGATGCAATAATATTGTTTTGTCGTTCAGGGTCTCCCATTTTATGTGGTGGCCGCCCTCGTTATCGCCGCATTGTTTGCAGGATACGATTGGGCAGTATGGGCGGGACTGGCCTTGGCGATCGCGTGCATACTCGTGTCGATCTTCTACTATAACCCGCGGATTATGCTTGAGCGGCAACCCGGCGTTATTGACTGGTTCGAGGACTTGGTGTTCACCGGGCTGCTGTTTGTGGCCGCCGCCCAGCTTTTGTACTTGGTTCTCGGCAGTATTCAATAGTGCAACTGAACCCTATTCATTGCCGTATGTTCGTTGCCGGGTGAGGCAAGCAGCGCTGGGTGCCAGTAGCCCTAACAATCGGTTCAGCGGTCGCGCTGGTGCGCTGCTGCTGAACCGGAGCGTTATCTCAAGGTTATCTGTGAGCATTGGAGTGTGTGAACTATCTACACCGCCCTTCGGGTCGGTGTAGGCTTCTGGCACGCTCGTAACGTTTCCAGAACTTCCTTCGAGGTACTATTAGATTAGTAAAGTCACTTACCACCAGATTCCCTCTATGGCGTTTTATCGTTTGTGTCCTTTAGGGAGATTGAGAATATGCCTCTCCTCAAAGCTAATGATAATGCCATGCGTGATGTGTTGAGCCGCGCCAAAGTCATAGCGGTAGTCGGTCATTCTGATAAACCAGAACGAACTAGTTATCAAATAGCTCAATTTTTGCGGAGGGCGGGTTATACCGTCTACCCCGTGAATCCCACTGTCAAAGAAATTGATGGTCAGCCAAGCTATTCTTCCCTCAAAGGAATTCCGGAACAAGTGGATATTGTCAATGTTTTTAGGCGTTCTGAGTACTTGAGCGAAATTGTTGACGAAGCAATAGCCATCAACGCTAAAACTGTATGGGCGCAACTGGGTGTCTCAAACCAACAAGCAGCACAAAAAGCTTTGAGTGCAGGACTAAATGTGGTGATGGATGCTTGCCTCAAAATTGAGTATATGCGCTTGGGGATTGGTGAAATAGATAGTGCCAGTTGAATTAGGATACTGAAAGCATTTTCTAATTATTGAGAATAATTATTAATTTATCTGTCTATAAAAATAAAAATAGTTGCAAAATATTTGCAGTTTTATTTAGCTGCAAATATTATTAATAATGCTATGCCTAATAATTTTGCTCTTAATCAAGAAAAAATATGGAGTCGCCGTCAACTGTTGAAACTCGGATTAGCAGGTGCTGGCGTAACTGGAGCAGTTACTGTGTGGCACAAGCTGACAGCACAAAAGCAGTTAGTGAGAATACCACCGTTGGAGAAAGAGGTAACTTCTAATAGTGCTGCCAACCCAATGCAGGTAGTGCGAGATTTTGATTATGGAACGCTCAAGCGTGAAAATGGGCGGATAATCCGAGAATTTCGCTTGACTGCTGGTACTTCCCCGATACAGTTAAATAGCGCTGTTTCTTACAACGTCTGGGACTTAAATGGTCGTATCCCCGGGCCGACACTGAGAGCAAAACAAGGCGATCGCGTGCGGGTATTGTTCCTCAACAAAGCGGGACATTCTCACTCTTTGCATTTTCACGGTATCCACCCTGCCGAAATGGACGGTGTGCGCCCAGTTAGCAACAGTAGTGCCACGATTTATGAATTTGATGCAGAACCCTTTGGTGTTCACCTCTATCATTGCCATATTGAACCAGTCACTCGGCACGTTGCGAAAGGGCTATATGGAATGTTTATTATCGATCCGCCCAAACTGCGCCCACCAGCAGATGAGATTGTCCTGGTGATGGCTGGGTATGACGTCAATGACGATAACCAAAACGAACATTACGCCTTCAACGGTTTGCCGCACTACTTCATGGATCATCCCATCCGCATTTACCAAAATCAGTTGATTCGGTTGTATGTCCTCAACATTATTGAATTCGATCCCGCAGTCACGTTTCACTTGCACGCCAACTTCTTCGATGTTTATCCAACTGGAATGACTCTCACTCCTACCCAAAAAACCGATGTAATCACAATGGGTGTAGCAGAACGTCATATCTTAGAGTTTGTCTTTCGCTATCCAGGCAAGTATATGTTTCATCCCCATCAAGATGCGATCGCAGAAAACGGCTGTATGGGTCAATTTGAAGTAGTGGCCGAGAGCAACTCTAAAAATGCTGCAAAAAGTATTTAAACTAATATCTGTCTTGAAAATAGGGATTGGGGATTGGGGAACTCACCGGCCCCCACGACCGCAGGGAGGAGCCAGTGCGGTGGTGAGGTAGCGCGCAGAAAGAGGGTCTCCCCCCAACCCCACTGCGTGGGGACCCCGCAGCCCCCCATGAGCGACTGCCGAAAGGGTTAAGAGGCATAAAGGAGCCACTGCGCCCTTGGGGGTTCCCCCCGTTGTAGTACGTGGCGTCACCTGGCGTTGGGGATTAGGGGCAATGGGGATCGGGAATCGGGGAAGAGATTTTCATAGCAGGGTAAGCTAGGCTGCCGCTGATTACCTGATATTTTTTTTTAAATCTATTTCTGAAGTAGACAAATTGAAATTTTTATTAAGTTCAAACGAATATATTTGACAGCTAGTTGATAGAAAATTTCATTAGTGCAAAAATAACATAACAAAATCTACGACAAGTTGTCAAATCCAAGACCAATACAGCCTAAAAGCCTTTCAATTATTAGCTTTCAAACATTGCTTTGGAGAAAAAATGAAAAAATATCGTTACGTTTGTTTAGCTGTTGCTGCTTGTGTCATAGTTACGCTAAGTTCCTGTAATAATGGTGGCACGTCCACCACAGAAAATTCACCAGCGGCCAGCACTCCAAATTCCGCTTCACAAACTACTGAAACAGTTACTCATAGCGGTCATGGTAGCAAAAAACAAATTAACATCAACACAGCAATCTTATCTGAATTAGATAAATTTGAAGCACAGCTAGGCGTACCAGCGTTATCGAATAAGATTCAGGCAAATCGTCCCTACGCTAGTCCTGAGGAATTAGTAAGTAAAAAGGTGATTACCCAAGCACAGTTCGACCAAATTAAAGACCAAGTAACTGTTCAGGAAGTGGTTTTGAGTGGAGAAGCCAAAGATGTTGACTACATGACTAAGCTGGGGTTGATGAAAGGGCATCTGATTGTAGCGCAAGAATTGCTAGATCAGAATCAGCCAAAACAGGCAGAACCGCACATCGGACACCCTGTCGAAGAAATTTATGTTGATGTAGAAGACCAACTCAACGATCGCAAAGTTAAAGAATTTAAGACGACTTTGGTGAGTTTGCAAGATTTAGTGAAATCTAAGCCCAAAGATGCCAAGGTCAAAACTGATTTTACTACTTCGATGCAAGCAGTGGATGGAGCGATCGCGGCTTTACCGGAAAACCAACGCACCCAACCCGCATTCATGCTACAGGTAATTAACGGCTTGTTAGATGCAGCCAACTCAGAATATGGTGCAGCAGTCACCGACGGTAAAATCTCCGCAGCAATTGAGTATCAAGATTCCCGTGGCTTCGTACAGTACTCTAACGACTTGTACAAAGGCATTTCTAGCCAAGTGGCTAAAGAAAATCCCGAAGCCGATAAAACAATTCAAGCGAGTATGGCTCAACTGACCAAAAACTGGCCTACAGTCATCCCGCCAGCTAAGCCAGTCAATTCTCCTGAGGAAGTAACCAAGCTGGTGAAAACCATCGAATCGGAATCTCAAAAAATCATTGACGCTTCCAAAACGCAAGCGCAGCAATAGCCGTTGGAATTAATGGGAGCGAAATTAACTTTGGGTTTTAACTTCAAGGTTTAAAATTTAGTGAGAAGCGGAAAAAGTTAGGAGTTAGTAGAGGAGGCGGGTTTATTCAGTCAATTGGTCGCGTTTCGTGAGTCCCCCGCTATACCTTTATGTTAGCAGCACTGGAAACGCCGCTCGCCTTACTTGGTACTGGGTACTGGGGACTGGAGAAGTAAAAAGTAAAAAGTAAAAAGGTAAAAGAAAAAATTCTTTCTTTTTACTTTTAGCTTTTAACTTTTGACTTGTTTTTGCCCAATCCCCGATCCCTAATCCCCAGTCCCTTTTACTGGCTTTTGACTCCTAATTCCTAACTCATAACCCATCACCGATCGCTTTTGGCTTTTAGCGTGAATTAACCAATAATGCAAGAACTCGATCACCAAAAAACAATCGACCTATTGAACGCCATCATGGAATTTGAACTAGCAGGAGTTGTGCGTTATACTCATTACTCCTTGATGGTGACTGGTCCCAATCGCATTCCGATTGTGACTTTTTTCAAGGCCCAGGCTAGTGAGTCTCTACTTCACGCCCAACAAGTGGGAGAAATTCTCACAGGTTTAGATGGGCATCCTAGTCTGAAAATTGCGCCGATTGAAGAAACTTATAAGCATTCAGTTAAACACATTTTGGAAGAAAGCTTGGCACACGAAAAGAAAGCATTGGATTTGTATAAAAATCTGTTAGATACTGTCAATAATGCCAGTATTTATCTAGAAGAATTTGCGCGAACAATGATTGGTCAGGAAGAGATGCACAATCTTGAACTGAAAAAAATGTTACGCGATTTTAGTTAATAGTCAAGAGTCAAGGGTCAAGAGTCAAAAGTCAAACTATTGACTTTGGACTTTTGACTTTGGGCTTTTGACTTTGGACTTTTGACTTTGGACTTTTGATAATGAATTTTAGTACTGCTCTACCTACTTTTGTGATTACACTCCGAGAAGGAGTGGAAGCTGCCTTAGTGGTTGGTATTGTCCTGGCTTTGTTGAAAAAAGCTAAACAATCCCGACTCAACCCTTGGGTATATGCTGGTGTCGGTGTTGGCATTGTCCTGAGTGCGCTGATAGGTGTGCTGTTTAGCTCGATCATTCAAGCACTAGGTGCAATTAATCCTCAGTACACCTCCGTAGTTGAACCACTGCTAGAAGGTGTGTTCAGCGTGTTAGCGATCGCCATGCTTAGCTGGATGCTAATCTGGATGACCAAGCAAGCTAGAGTTATGAAAGCTCAAGTAGAGGGAGCGGTAACAGATGCCTTAAAAAATAACTCTAATGCTGGTTGGGGCATTTTTACCTTAATTTTGGTTGCTGTTTTGCGTGAAGGCTTTGAAACAGTTTTGTTCATCGCTGCAAATTTTCAACAGGGGCTAATTCCCAGCCTTGGTGCTATTGCTGGAATTGCTGTTGCAGCGGCAATTGGTGTGCTTTTATTTCAATGGGGAGTCAAAATCAACATCCGGCGATTTTTCCAGGTAATGGGCGTTTTGTTGGTATTGATTGTTGCTGGTTTAGTAGTTTCAACACTACACAATTTTGATGAAGCTGTCAGCAATTATGCCCTCAGTAGTCGTGCGACAGAAAGCCTTTGTTTCTATTACGAAAGGTTTACCAAAATCCACTCTTGTATTTTAGGCCCAATGGTTTGGAATACATCTAACATTTTGCCTGAAGAAAAATTTCCTGGTATTCTGCTCAAAGCTTTGTTTGGTTACAGAGAACACCTCTATCAAGTGCAAGCATTAGCGTATATTATATTTTTGCTGACTGTTGGCGGTTTGTATTTCCGCAGCCTCACATCTGCTTCTCCTCAGACCGGAAAGAATATCTCAGCAGGTCAAAAACCGATGAGTTCTGCTAAGGAATAGGCTAGTGGTTAGTAGATAGTGGTTAGTGGATTGTAGATAGTGGTTAGTGGTTGTTAACTATGCCCAATGCCCGATGCCCAATTCCCAATGCCCAATCCCCAAATTTTGTGTAGGCAGATCATGGAAGCTACTAACTACTAACTACTAACAACCAACAATCCCCAATGACTAAAATATCCATTCAACAATTATTTATTTATCCAATCAAAGGATTAAGCGTTCAAAAGTGCGATCGCGTTCATCTCAAAGTCGGACATGGTATTCCAGGCGATCGCGCTTTTGCTTTGATGTACAGAGACGTTTCTGTAGAGACGTTGCACTGCAACGTCTCTTGGATGAACAAGCAAAACTTCGCCATGCAAAACGACTGGCCAGGACTCGCGGCGCTAGATTGTTCTTATGACTCGGCGACTGGCACATTGACAGTGAAACGTAAAGGTATAGAGTTATTGGTTGCCGACACTAACACCAGCAAAGGGCGAGATCTGATTTCAGCCTTTTTTACTGGATACCTGGCAGGAATTTATCCCAGTCAAGCTGCTAGACATCCTAACCGCGCACCTTTGCAATTGGTCGGGGAATTTGGAAAAACTCACTATCCCGACCGAGAAGCAGTACATATTTCTCTCGTCAGTCAGGGAACCGTTGATCGCTTAAGTGAATTAGCCGGACAAGCAATAGACGTGCGGCGTTTCCGCCCCAATATTGTTGTGGATGGTGTACCCGCTTGGGGAGAATTCGACTGGGTTGGGCAAGAAATGCAACTTGGTTCAGCCCGAATTTTAGTTACAGCCAGAATTAATCGCTGCTTAAATATTGATGTCAACCCTGAAACAGGAGAACGAGATATTTGGCTATTATCCCTACTGCAAAAGCATTTTCAACATACGCAGACGGGTGTTTTAGCACAGGTGATTAGCAGTGGTAACGTGGCAATTGGCGATGAGTCTTACCGACGGGTTGTTTCCAACTCAGTTTGACGAAATCCAGCGCGATCGCCAGGACGTTCTTTGGGAGTCTCAAGAATTACAGACAGTAGCAGCATACTGAACCCGATTAGCTGGTGAATCCAAAATCCTACTACCTCTGGTAGAAGCAACATGACTGGGGAACTGGTATTGGTGATTGGGTACTAGGTATTGGAAAAGAATCTAACCCAGTCCCTGAAAACATCCTCTAAAAGCTAAATGTAAAATAATGTAGAGTTTTCTAAGTTTTGACTGTGCTGTCTTCTGATTTACCAACAATCAACATCCTCAAACAAGCAACCTGTTCTGCTTGGGTGGAACAAGCAATATCTCACATAGATATTATTCTCCTCGACCACGCCCAATGCGAACGTAAAGCTGCTGGTGTGGCGTTAAATTTGATTTTTCGCTATCCTTCTAACGCCAAAATGGTGCGAGAACTTACTAAAATAGCTCGCGAAGAACTCGAACACTTCGAGCAAGTCAATCAATGGCTAGAACATAAGAATATACCCATGCGTCCCTTAGCGCCGCCTCCCTATGGTGCGGGTTTAAAAGCCCAAATTCGCCCCAAGGAACCAGAACGCTTTTTAGATTCTCTGCTTGTGAGCGGTTTAATTGAGGCTCGCAGTCACGAACGTCTGGGATTGTTAGCTACTCACTGTTCTGAGCCAGAATTAGCAAAATTTTATCGCGGCTTGATGGCATCCGAAGCACGGCATTTTGGTATTTACTGGGTACTAGCTGATACTTATTTTGACCGTGAAATTGTTCAACTACGTTTGGATGAACTAGCAGTTGTGGAAAGTGAATTGCTAACAAATTTGCATCCTGAGCCAAGAATTCATAGTTAGAGATAAGAAGATGGGGAGATGGGGAGAGTGGGGGAGTGGAAGAATAATAACCAACTACTAACCACTAACTACTAACCACTAACTACCAACCACCAACCACCAACCACTAACAAATGACTAATGACTATTACCGAGATTTTTTCATTCGTCCGTGGGAGGAGCGCGATCGCATTCCTGCTGCTGAGGTAATTCGATCTGTATTATCTGAATACGGTCTGGGGTGGGAGCCTGACGGTGCAGACCGAGATGTACTGCAAGTAGAAGAATGCTACTTAGCTACAGGGGGAGAGTTTTGGATAATTGAATACCAAAATCAAGTAGTAGGTACAGGGGCATATTACCCTGTTACCCGTGGTGAAAAAGCCGTAGAAATTCGCAAAATGTATCTTTTGCCGAGTGTCAGGGGTGTAGGACTGGGCAAGTATTTATTACAACAGCTAGAAGATGCGATCGCCCGTCGTGGTTTTGAGCAAATTTGGATTGAAACCGCTAGCGTCTTGGCAGAAGCAGTCAAGTTGTACGAAAACAATGGATATCAACCAGCAACAGGTGTAGAGACAACACGGTGCGATCGCGTTTATGTAAAACAGCTAACGAGTATTTTTGATGCTGGAGAGAATGGCTGTTAATAGGGTGACACCTTTGCCAAGGGTTTCTGTGAAATATTCGGCTTGACCTTTGTCTCGCCTAATTTCTTCACCCTCCTGGAACCAAGTTACCATTGCTTCAGCATCTCGCTTGGCACACTTTAGTTGCTGAAGATTATTGTAGTTGTTTATGCCGACAAAAATTGCCCAATTCCTACCCATACGCAAGTGCCAATTATCTTCGTTTAAACTTGAAAGTCATCGCGCCTTTACCCCCTGCTTTCCCACCAACCCCAAACAGGCTGATTTTTCCTTCTCCATTAATCTCTACTGATAATTCAACTTCATCTAGTTGCATTTTGGAATTTGGCTGTTCTGCTTCTTCCAGAATTTCTCGCATCGCTTGCAGAAATTCTGACATTTCGTGCTTGAGTTGATCTACTTGGACAGCTTTACGTTTGGTGATGGTGACTTCTGTCGTTTCCGTAAT
Organism: Fischerella sp.; assembly: GCF_013388695.1. Lineage (NCBI taxonomy): Bacteria > Bacillati > Cyanobacteriota > Cyanophyceae > Nostocales > Hapalosiphonaceae > Fischerella > Fischerella sp. Next base: position 4,437 of record NZ_JACAEU010000130.1, on the reverse strand, counting down.
TTCTGCACCAAGTATTCCGCCAATATCGCGACTGCTTCTTGCACCACGAGTGGTTGTACTTTCATGAGAAATAGCAGTTTCTGATGTTTCTTCGGTAATAATCCAGATTTGTTTTGGGGTTGAGATTTCTGTTGACATTGGTTGTTGGTTGTTGGTTGTTGATTGTTGGTGGTTGGTTATGAATCAGTGAACAGCGATCAAAAACTGATAACTGATAACTGTTAACTGATCTCATCAGCTTCCTCTACGTAATTCAAAAAGTCACCCGGTTGGGCGTTTAATTTTTTACAAATCACTTCAACGGTTCCTCTATCTGGATAAATATTTCTATCCCTCCACAGCCTAAATGCTGTTGCTCTTGGCAGTCCAGTGATTTGCCAAAATTTGTTGGCGCTGGGAATGCCTTTTTCTTTGCCAAATTCTTGAATTCTGTTGATTAGTCCCATTTAATAAGACTACTCCAAGTGTAGTATTTTTTATTTATTATAATCTATTGATACGTCCCATTAAATGGGATTAAATAGTAATAGAGAAGGGCGATCGCACCTGCAAGTACCCTCGCCCTCTCTATCCCACAAAAATATGGAGATTTAAATTATGCCACAACTTATTCTTTTTCAAACACCCACCAGAGGAGTAATAAATTTAGCTTACATTCGTCAAGTTTGTTTTCGGGAGATTCATATTCACGGTCAGTTGCAATTTGCCTGCCTGATTATTTGGAGTAACGGCGATAAAGAAACTTTTGTTGGTAAAGATGCTCAAGCGTTAGCGAAGCTCCTCCGATAGGAGGCTCGCCCAAGTACTTGGAAAAATAACAAAACAAATTTAAGCATTCATTTAGGGTGGGCAATGCTCACCCTACATAATTAGAGAAATATTTGTTACAACAGCTAGAAGTTGCGATCGCTCAATATACATAAATATACTTAGTGTCTTAGTGCCTTGGTGGTAAAAATTTTTGAACCACCAAGACTCCAAGACACAAAGATTTTTGAACAATGATCAATTGGAAAAACCTACTCAACCTCTTTCTCCAATCTAATTGTCCTTTGTGTCAGCGTTCCACCTCGCAAGAATTATGTCCAAACTGTGTTCGCCAGTTGCAAAAATGCCATATTTATGATATGAGCAATATCGGCCAAAATTCCTTACCGATATTTGCTTGGGGAGTGTATGGTGGTATACTCAAACGAGCGATCGCTGCAATGAAATACGAAAATCAGCCGCAAATTGCTCGTTGTTTGGGTCAGTGGTTGGGTGAAGCATGGTTATTACATTACGAGTGCGATCGCCAATTGGTAGTAGTTCCCATCCCGCTTCACGCTAGTAAGCTAAAACAACGCGGCTACAATCAAGCCGCACTCATAGCCGAGAGCTTCTGTGCAACGACTGGATTACAATTGAAACAAAATGGTTTAAAAAGGGTTAAAGAAACCGAAGCACAGTTTAGCTTATCTGCATCTGAGCGAGAAAAAAACTTAACTTCTGCCTTTGGACTAGGTAAAGACTTTGATCATCGTCCAAATGCTTCGGTGTTAATAGTAGATGACATATACACTACAGGTGCAACCGTCAAATCTGCCATACAAACACTTTGTAAGAGTGGCATAGCTGTTTCTGGTTTAGCAGTAGTTGCTACTGCTGTTAAAGATAATTAAAAGAGAAGTACGTGGGCAACCTGTGCAAAGGAAAACTATAATTGAGCCAATTGCGCTAGTTTTGTGGGAAGGCTCTTGGGGATGAAAAGTAATGCTTTTGCAATGGGTTTAAAACAAATCACTTTCATTCCTGCCTCGTTGTTGGCAATTGCCATAAGTTCAACCGCGGCTTTTGCTCAAGTGAATAAATTGTATAATCCAATTCCCTTGCCTAACACTTATGAAGTTTCCGATACACTGACCGATAAAGACATCCCCACAGGTCAAGGTGGATTTGCCCGCGATTACATGGTGACGCTGAAAAAAGGTGATAACTTAGCAGTTGATCTCAGTTCTGAAAGTTTTGACAGTATTGTTACACTGCTGGGGCCAGATGGAACGACCATAGCAGAAAATGATGATGGCCCTGATGGCAGCAGCAATTCTTTATTATTCACCCGCATCACAGAAGCAGGGCCTTACATTGTTCGTGTCAGGTCTTTTGGCGAAACTGGTGTAGGGGCTTTTAAACTCAAAGTAACACGATTGCAACCGGTCAAATAAATATAAGTTGTTAGTGGTTAGTGGTTAGTGGTTAATAATAAACAACCAACTAATACCTCAATACGGTTCAGTTAAGGCTTTGATCCCCCCTAACCCCCCGATGAATTGGGGGGAACACAGTTCTAAAGTCCCCCTTTTTAAGGGGGATTTAGGGGGATGTTCAAGAATCAAGTTTTGCTACTAACTGAACTGTATTGACTACTACCTACTAACTACTAACTACTATCTACTAACTACTAACTAATTTCCCAAAGCTGTCAACACACACAGAAATAAAGCTTCAGTCCACTCTACAACTGCACCGTAAGTATCGCCTGTGTGTCCGCCTAATTTGTGGTTAAACCAAGCACCGGTAATTGCAGCGATCGCGCTTCCAGTGAGTGCCATTATGATAGCGAAAAATATTTGATTTCGGTCTAACAAAATTTGTAAACAGCTCAAACCTGCAAGCAACAACAGCATCGGTAAGCAATCTTTGTAAGAACGGATGGCCTGTTTATGAAATGCACCTTTGCCAGTTGGTTTCAGGTAAGGATAACAGGCAATTGCTAGGATTTGTCCCCAGCGTCCCCACCCAGCAGCAGACATTAAAATTAACCAACGGTTGCGATCTAGTTCTGTTAGCGCAGTTGTTTTCAGCAGCACCAAGGCGATCGCTGCCATTGCCCCAAAAGCACCTGTAGCACTATCTGCCATCACTTCTAGCCTTCGCTTTGGATCGCCTACTGCTAAACCATCAGCAGTATCCATTGCTCCATCTAAGTGGAGCCCGCCTGTAATCGCAATCCAACCACATACTACCAAAGCACTGCGAGTTAGCACTGGCATACCCAGATAATGCATTAGAAAATCAAATAGCGCTAAAATTCCCCCAATTATCAGTCCTATTATCGGGGCAAGACGCGCTACTCCTTGGAAGTCAAAGGCATATATATATGGCATGGGAATTGTAGTATAGAATGCAACAGCAGATCCCATGCTCAACAGTAGTTGTTTCCACCACTGACAGTGATTGGTCATCTTAGTTACGCTAGTCAATAGTTCTTGGTCATTAGTCATTAGTCATTTGTCCTTTGACTAATGACCAATGACCAATGACTAATGACATGACGCTCATAATTCCGTCACAGGTAGTTAAATTCATCTTGAAAAATTTCAATAAGATTTACTTGTATGAGCAACTTCATTAGAAAATTTTGTTATGCTTATTTCAGTAAAGATTTTCAAATTTTTGTATAAAATACAACCAAAATAGCTCAAAAAAAATCACAACTTGATTCTATGAATTGCATTTTTACCGTGTTTTGTCAAAAAATAACTTATCAAAGTTCCTAAAAGCGATCGCCCTACAAATTAGATAGAGATTAAATGGTAGGGTATCGATAAGCAGCGAAATCGACTGTTTAACTTGTGTTGTTCTCATCTGCACTCCTAGAGCTACTTGATTATGAGTCACCATCTACCCGAAAGTAAGATACCAGCTCCGTGCATCATTCATACAGGTGTGGTTGTAAATAAGCTTGATATGCGGCGACTCCTAGCGGATTTAGGCCATGTTCGCTATGTCTACACTCAAGATGGTGAGTTACAGAGTGAGGGTGAAGGGAATGTGATGGAAGTCTTTGCTAATCCCCAGCGGTCTACCCTCGTTGCTAATCATGCCCTTTATCTCAATGTTTGTAGTTTTGATTGTTTGGAATTAAAACAGTCACCGGAAAAAGAAACCTTTTTTGACCTAGTGCAAGAAGGAAGTTGTCTGCGACTGATTCCTCTTTCTACTCCTATGCAAGAGCGACAGGAGCGTTCCTTGAATGTCAGCGCTATAGAAGCAATGATGGAGCAAGTACTCTCAGCCAGATGGGATGCAGAAATTGACGATGATACTTCCGACTCATTCTAAATTTTGATCCGCGATACCATATACTCGAAAAATTGGTAATGATAACTGGTGCATGGTTAGTAGTTAATGGTTAGTAGTAAGAGGTCATTTATAAAGTAAAAATAAAATTACTGTAGGGGAGGCTGTCATCGGTGTGGATTTTCCTCCCGCTTTATTGCCATTATGTTAGGTGCATATTTTGAGATGATTTGTCACGAAAAACATAATCAAAGCACCTAACGCACTGCTATATAACATGGTGCGTCAGGCTAAAGCCGTGACACAACGCCAGGTGACGCCACGTGCTACAACGGGGGGAACCCCCGCAACGCACTGGCTCCCCTACTTAAGATT
>NZ_JACAEU010000129.1:0-37964 GCF_013388695.1 Fischerella sp. | reverse complement strand
GTCACAATCGGTTTTTACTGTTTTTTAGAAGGAGATAAAGCTATTTCATATACTTTAACTCCTTGAATCAACTGAGAAAGAACGATTAAAAAGTATATTTTATAGCTGAAAAACAAGAAAAATTTCAGTGATTATGCTATGTGACACCCCAGGGTGCGGAATGTGGGTTACTATATGTTGAGAATTTTTTTGTTTGTGTATTCCCTTGCTTCTCAACCGAGGAAACAACCTACCTCTGGAAACGACTGTTGCATCTACGGTTGGGAAAAAGGTTAAAAGTTAAAGGGCAAAGGTTCTCAATTGTTTTTAACCTTTCCCCTTACCCCTTGCACAAAACCTTGGGTAAGATTAAAGACTGCTACTTACAGCTTTTGGTAAGATGACAAGGAACGGCATCGGTATTCGCACAGCGCAAGTGCGTCAACAACGGGTCACAGGGCAAATTCACGTTTACGATGGTGCAGGCAAAGGTAAATCCCAAGCTGCTTTAGGAGTAGTTTTGCGTTCAATCGGCTTAGGGATCAATACACCGAGCAATTCCAACCGCGTCTTGCTGCTGCGATTTTTAAAAGGGCCAGAACGAGATTATGATGAAGATGGAGCAATTGCTGCCCTTCAGCGGGGATTCCCTCATTTAATTGACCAAGTTCGCACTGGTAGAGCAGAATTTTTTGGCCCAGATGAAATTACACCTTTTGACCGAGCTGAAGCTGCGCGGGGTTGGGATGTGGCAAAAGGTGCGATCGCTTCTGGTTTATATTCGGTTGTAGTCTTAGATGAAATTAACCCAGTCTTGGATTTGGGTTTGTTGTCGGTGGATGAGGTGGTGCGAACGCTCAAATCCAAACCAGAAGAGTTAGAAATTATTGCCACCGGACGCGCTGCGCCCCAACAATTGCTTGATATTGCAGATTTGCACTCGGAGATGAAACCTCATCATCATCCAACCGCAACAGCACTTTTCATAGAAGGTATTGAAATTTATACAGGTGCTGGCAAAGGCAAGTCTACCAGCGCTTTAGGTAAGGCCTTACAAGCCATCGGTCGAGGAATTAATCATCCCGGTTCTACCCGTGTATTGATTATGCAGTGGCTCAAAGGTGGTACTGGCTACACCGAAGATGCAGCCCTAGCAGCTTTACAGCAGTCATACCCAGATGTAGTGGATCACCAACGCTGCGGCCGAGATGCGATTGTTTGGCGTAACTCCCGCCAAGAATTAGACTACGTCGAAGCCGAACGAGGTTGGGAAATCGCTAAAACTGCGATCGCTTCTGGACTTTACAAAACTATTATCCTTGATGAACTCAATCCCACCGTTGATTTGGAATTGCTGCCTGTAGAACCAATTGTCCAAGCTTTACTCCGCAAACCCCGGCACACCGAAATTATCATCACAGGTCGCTGCCAAAATCAACCTGCATACTTTGACTTGGCTAGCGTTCACTCTGAAGTTTACTGCCACAAGCACTATGCCAATCAAGGCGTAGAACTTAAGCGTGGAGTAGATTTTTAAATTAGTCAATAGTCAATAGTCAATGGTCAATACTTTTCGGATTAGCACCTTTGATCTAGAGTTATGGCTGGGATGCATGTTAAAGTTGGTATGGATGAGGCTAGTGATAAAGCGGCTTTCTTTGATCTAGAGTTATGGCTGGGATGCATGTTAAAGGGTAAGGGGAAAGGGGTAAATATCCATCCCTTTCCCTTTTCCCTTTCCCCCTTAACCGAAAGGTATTGAGTCAATGGTCATTAGTCTATTGACTAATGCACATTGCTGCATTTAATTCAATAATTCTTAAGGTATATAAAAAATTTACGTCGAACGTTTGATGAACATTCGAACTTAACCTGTAGAAATATGATTAAGCAATACTGCTGTCATGAATATTATCCGTTCAGATGAGACTGTTTCACGCAACTTAAATTGCGATCGCAATACACAAAAAACCTATGAACAGCGAAATACAGCAAACCCAATACGACAATATCCCTTCGCCAGAAACTGTGTCAGCAATTGAGGGAGCAGATACTGAAAACCTACCAAAGCTTCCGCCAGCTACAGAAACTGAGAGCCAATGGCAAAAAATTGGCAGACAAACATCCTACTTTTTAGCAAATTTGCCCGAATACTTCAATAAATTTTGGGATGCATACAAGCAACCTATCATCAGTCTACTTTGGGTTTTAGCGGCAATTATTGCAGTAAGGGTAATCCTAGCAATACTGGATGCAATCAACGATATTCCGCTTGCAGAACCACTGTTTATTTTGATTGGAATTGGTTACACGACCTGGTTTACTTTTCGCTATCTCATCCTGGCATCAACTCGCCAAGAATTAGCTACAGAAATTGAATCACTCAAAAAGGAATTTTTGAAGAATTCATAGTTAGTAATTCATAATTATTAGTTATAGATTAATTATGAATTATTAGTTTTCCATCTCAATTAGGGTGCGTTATGCCAATAGTCTTTAACGCACCCTAATTTATCAGAATTAATCATCTAAAAATTTGATTTAAATATCAAAAAATATATATATCTTCAGGTAGAGAAAAAATTAATTTGCAATTTAAACACCTCTTAAGATAGTTAGTTTGATATTAACAAACAACTTAATATGTTTCTCAGAATGAATAAATCAAAACAGATTGTTGAAGGGGAAGATAATATTATGACTAATGAAGCGTTTAAAAAAGCAGTGGATTCATCCGAACGCGCTCGGGTAGATGAATACGATCGCCATATCATCCCTGCGGAAACCGCAGCGCGTAAAGAAAGAGAAGGAGAATTATCAGAAAAATGGGTTTAAAACCTCGCCCTTCTAGGGCGACTTTACTTTTGTATGCCTTTAGTTTACCATAGTAGATATAGTTTGGTAAGCACAGTGTTAAAAGCCTACAAGTACAGAATCTATCCGACTGGTGAGCAAGCAATATTGCTTGCTAAGTCGTTTGGATGTGTACGTTGGTTTTACAATCATGCGCTTAACTTAACTAGCGAAACTTACAAAGCGACAGGTAAAGGGTTAAGTCGTAATGACATCATCAACCTGTTACCTTCTTTGAAAAAAGAACATGAATGGCTAACAGAACCTCCTTCCCAATGCTTGCAACAAGTAGCCTTAGATTTGTCTAGTGCGTTTTTGAACTTCTTTGAAAAACGAGCGAAATACCCAAACTTCAAAAAGAAAGGACAAAAGCAATCTATTCGTTTTCCGCAAGGGATAAAGCTAGATGGTGAAAACCTAACACTACCAAAACTAGGTAAAGTCTATTGTAAAGTATCTCGATTACCTGAAGGTAAGTTAAAGTCTGTCACTGTTTCACTGACTCATAGGAGTGAATACTATGCTGCTTGTCTTTACGATGACGGCAAGGATAAGCCTACCTCAACGTCAGAAGGTAAAGCTATTGGCATAGATATGGGGATTAACCATTACGCTATTACATCTGATGGTACTAAGCATGGCAACCCCAAATACTACCGCAAATACGAAATCAAATTAGCCAAAAAACAAAAACAACTTAGCCGCAAGCAGAAAGGAGCTAACAATCGCAATAAAGCACGGATTAAGGTTGCTAAGGTTCACAGCAAAATTACTAGATGTCGTGAAGATTTTCTACACAAACTAAGTCGTAAATTAGTTGACGAAAACCAAGTCGTAGTAGTAGAAAATCTGGCAGTTAAAAACATGGTCAAAAACCACAATCTAGCCAAATCTATTAGTGACGCTGGATGGGGTCAATTCTGCACCATGTTGAAATATAAGGCAGAATGGCAAGGTAAAACATATATTGAAGTTGATAGGTTTTTCCCTAGTTCAAAAACCTGTCATGTTTGCCTCAATCAAGTTAGGAGTTTACCGCTTGATGTAAGATTTTGGACTTGTGAAAACTGCCACACTAAGCACGATAGAGATATCAATGCAGCTTGCTCAATTAGAGATGAAGGTTTACGAATTTTGAGCCAGTCCGGTCTTGACGGTCTCCGTCGTAGAGCAACTGGCGTGGCGGGAGGGCATCTCGCTACCGCTTCTGGACAACGTGTAAGACCATCTAAAGGCACTGCTTTTAGAGGCAATGTTGGGTGAAGGAAGAATCTCCGCCGTTCTACGGCGGGGAGTTGTCAATTACGCTCCTCCAATACTAGTGTAGACTCAGCCGCACGCCCAAATTCTTCTGGCGCATATTGCAGGTGTACTTCCGCACCGGGATAGCGATATGTACCGGGAGTCACAGAACGTACTAAGTAATGAAGGCTGTAGACCCCTGGTTCAAGGTGGTCTGCGTAAGCGACAATGCGATCGCGATATATTGTTCTAAACCCAAGTTCCCAACTGTCAGTTGGTGCTTGTAAAGCAGATGTAGCTGTTTGAAAGCTTTCATCCACTGCTTCAAATCCTGCTGGTAGCGGATCTGCGATCGCCACATGTTCCACAGGATGGTCGGCAATGACTTCTAAACCAATGTCAAAAACTTGACCTGTTTCTAAAGTTAATGGCTTATCCAAGGCGTAAAGACCCGTTTTTTGCAGCACTTTTTCTTCATTCAGACTGCGAATTTCCCGCGTCACCCGTAAACCGTTATACCTACCAGGTTGATTTCCTGGCAAGCGATAGCGATAAGCGATTAAATAATGCAAAGTGCCTTGACTGGATTTTTGCAGTTGCAAATCATGACGCCCACGGGGTAATTTATCCATCGGCACTTTTATCTCTACACTAGGATTGCGGTAGCCTGCAAACTTAGCTTCTCCCAGTTTCTTACCAGCTAATTGCACTGTGGCTACAAAATTTGGTGGTGTGGATTGCAGTTGGGTGTATTCCACCAAAGCAGTTAGTGCTTGAGCATTATCATAGCTCGTTTGCCATGTGCCATCCCGTCGCAGTGCTAAAAGACTTTGCAATAACCTATCGATAACTTCCGGTTTACCCTGCTGGGAAATAAACAAGCGTAATGCTTGTGCTTGCGCTGTCGTAGGTGAATTCATCCATCCCCAGCTACGGGGTAAACTTACAACTGCGGTGCGACCAGTTTCATATATATATTGTTGTAGTTGCTTCAACAGTTCTTGAGATTCATCCTGCCATTCTGGAAACTGGGATAAATACCGCGCTAGTTTAATCTGCGTCACTATATCAAAAGCCTTGCGCTGTTGATAAATATCAGCAAGGAAAGTATTGCGCTTGTCTCCCAATTCTGCCAAAGCTATCAAGGCGTTGAGTTGCATCTGGCTTTTACACGGTTGCTGTTTGCAATACTCATACTGTCCGGGGTTCGCTAAGATTTTCTGCAAATATCCTTTCAAACGAGACACCATTCCAGCATCTATAAAATCAGGAAATACCTGACGTGCTTTCGCTAAAGATTCCGCTGCATAAGCAGAAACCCAAGGATCGGATTTTTCTTGTCCAGGGAAAGCAGCAAAACCACCATCGGCAAGTTGGAGTTTTTGCAATTGCTCGATTGCTTGGGAGGCACGTTTGGTAGGATTAAATTCTGCAAAAGTCTGACCGTATTTTTCTGACAAAGTTTGCAGATTCGCAGCAATCAGCAACTGACTCGCCGCAGGTTCCGCAAAAGGCAAATCATCATCCTGCCAAACTTCCTGTGCTGGTGCTTTAATTTCCGGTATCAGGGTACTCGCTAGCTGAATATCTAAACCACCCTCTTGGAGGATTGTATTTTTCTCGACATTCAGGGGAATCTTTGTTTGATCCCCCCTTAATCCCCCCTTGGAAAGGGGGGAAAGTATATTATTACCCCCCTTTCTAAGGAGGGTTGGGGGGATCGTACCCGTCTCCACAACTTGTTCTGTAATTTCCAGTGGCTTAATTTCCAAAGGTACTTCAAAAGCATCGGCAGCAGTATTATTTAGCTGAGTGGTAAAGCGAATCTTACCTTCTCCCACACTACCTGCAATCATTGGAAAGCGATAAGCACCAGTAGTAGAGACGTTGCATGCAACGTCTCTACAACCGGGTTTACCCTTTGCAAACTGCACTTTACCGCTGAGTTCACCATTAATATTGAGAGTCCCTGTTTTGCCAGTATTGTTAGTTACCGATAAACCAGCTTGGAAGCGATCGCCAGGACGGGCAAATTGTGGCAGTATGGCGTTAGTTAACAGCGGCTTAGTGGTGATAAAAGTTCCTTCACCGTTGCCAAACCGCAGATTTCCATCGGTGGCTACAGCCATTACCCGCCATGTGGTTAAGTCATCTGGTAGTTTAAAGGTAATTTGCGCTTTACCATTATTATCTGTAAGCACAGAGCCATTATAGTAAGCTAAAGCTTGAAAATCTTTGCGGATGCGGGTATTTGCCGCAGCAGCAGATAAGCCACCGCCATATCCCCAACCTTTGGGTTTTTTTATAGATTCTTGTTGTACCACTACCTGTGGTCTATTATCGCTGAAACGGGTGGCGATCGCCTGTTCTGCATAAACTGTGTTCACCAAGTCTGGGGGACGATAGCCAGAAAGCTGTAGCACCGCCTCATTCACCACCATGACTGTAAATTGTCCTTTGCTGGGGTTTCCTTGGTTATCCTTGAGTTCCAGTAGTACCGTTTCCTCTGCACCAGGTTCGAGTGATGCTTGCACTGGAGTGACTTGCACTTTTAAATATTTATCTTCCAAGTTCACTTTAAAAGGTGCAAAGCCAATTTTTACCAACTTATCTACACTTCCTGGTTCCACTTGGTTGAGAGGAACACCCTGTCTTACCAACACAGCTTGTATGGCTGCATTTGGTAACATCTCTGGTGTAACTTGAAACTGAATTTGCGGTGCGCCTCCCTTCACCTTAGTAATTTGTTGATAGAGGGGTTTGTCTTTGATAACAGCAAAGTACAACTCGCCTTCAGGATAGGGAGATTGAATTAAAGCTGTAGCAGTTTCACCTGGTTTGAACTCTTTTTTATCTAGTTTAACTTCTAGGCGAAGCGCTGACGCGCCGCTATCGCTAATGCGTTCTTGTGAACCCCAATATACAGGATTTTCTCCTGTTGCCCAAATTTGTAAATCTGTGGCTGTAGAGACGTTACATGTAACGTCTCTACAATTATCGCTAAAATTAGCTCGAATACGGTATGAACCCGACTCAGTTGGTGTCAAACTAATAGATTGAGAACTGCTACTAGATGTAACTTCTGTTTGTCCTACCGTCTTGTACTCAACTTGATTTTTCGGTGTCTGGCTACCTTCCACTATCTGCGTCACACTACTGTATTTCATTTGTTGCAGTTCCAGACGTACCCGTTGGCCTGATAGTGGTTTTCCTGTAGGATCAGTTACGATAACTTCAATTGGAAAAGCTTTGCCAGCTTCAGCAACAAAATTACTTTTTAACCCGATGAGACGATTACTCGGCAAGGCGGTAAAAGTTTTAGAATTAGCCACAGACAGATTAGAAACATCTGCAACCTCAACATCTATACGATAAGTCATCGGATAGGGTAAATCTTTTGCTACAGTCACAGTTTGTCTGCTGTTACCACTAGCATCCAGTTGAGTATTCGTTTGCAGAACATCGCTAGTTACAGAAGGGGGTTCTTCTGGCCATAACCACTGTCTGCCAAAAGAAAACTCCTCCCAGCCTTTGGGAATAAAATTAGTCTGCTGACGAGTTACGAAATATTTTACTTTCCCTCCTTCTACAGGTGAACCAAATAAATAATTACTGGTAGCGTTAGCCTCAACTTTTTCATTGATAAGGGCAAATTCTTTATCTAAGGAAAGTTCGACTTTAAAATTAGGTGGCTTAAATTCAGCCACTCGAAACTCTCCAGAAATTTCTTGACCATTCTTACCCTTCGCTTGAACTGTGTAGTAGCCTAAAGGTTGAGTTTTCTTGATAGGTAACTCTACAGAAAACGTGCCAAATTCATTCGTTGTTTTAGTGCCTAAGTCTGTTTTTTGTCCATCTGAATTTACCAAAGTTAATTGGTAATCAGAATTTTTATCTTGCTGGATTGTACTATTTTGCAAGTAGTCAGCAAAACCAGTTAACCAAGCCTTCTCACCTGGTTGATATAGTTGTCTATCAGAAAATATTACTCCACGCGATACTGATTTACCATCGTTCCAGTCTGCATCAATACCATAGCCATAAGCACCGCTATATTCTTCTGTGCGAGCAAATGCCCAATCTTGATTTTCACGAGCAATTACTAACAATTGCGGTGCTATTTCAAAAAGTTGCTTACCAGCAAAACATAGACGCAAATCTTCACGCTTTAGCCTGAGAGTGCCATTTTCATCTGTTTTACCAGATGCACAAGGTACAGGTTGAGGACGAGATTTTGCCTCTAATTTTGATTCGTAAATTTGGATATCAGCAGCTTTGACTGGTGAACCATCAGCTAAATGATGTACTCTTATTAAACCTGAATCAGGAAACCACTGGGAAAATACACCCAAATTAGTTAGTTGAACTAAACCATAAGTCGTAGGTTCTCGCCATCGTTCTTTACTATTTTCCTGATATTTATTAGTACGTGCCTGCACTCCATAAGCTAGCATTCCTGTTTGGGAATTTAGCTTTTCTCGTAAAGGCACAGCTATCTCAACAGACTGATTTTTTTTAGCTGCTACTTTGAAACTTTGCCACTCAGATGCTTTAGGTAATAACTCCTTCCCTTCTCCTTTAGGATAAGCAGAATTGAAATATACTAAATCTGTAGGTTGTACTACTCGATAAGCAGCTTTATATTTCGCTTCTGGTAAATTAACAGTAGAAATATTTAACTGCAAATTTTGACCAGCAGGGAAAATATTTAAACCTTCAGGAACCCAGATATCTCCTGCTAAATCTCCGGTGTCATACTTCACTGTGACTGGCTTACCTAAAGTTTGTCCAAACTGGTCTTTAAGATTACCGCCGATAGTAATTGTATAATTAGTCGTTGGTTCTAACGCATAAGGATTAATACTGACAATCTTATCTTTGTCATTGACTTGGATAATTCGCGGGATCGATTTTGGTTCGGGATTAATTTTAATATTTTCAATAGCTGAATCTGCTACTAAGCCGTTATTGAACTCTAGCTGAGGACTACCTTTCACAAATCTACCGTAAGCACCTCCCGCATCTGGCTGTCCATAATATTGAACACCCTTAAATGCCAAAGGTGCGTAAGTACTCACCTTACTAACAAACGCTTTATCACTAGCTAAATTGCCATAAGCTGGTCGTAGTCCTGGAGAAAATTCTAAGCGATAATTGGTAGCTTTTTCTAAACTTTTTTGGGGAATAAGGTTATAAATCCAATTCTGTGCTGATGGGTCAAATTTTTCTAAAGGGTCTTGACTTTCTGTGGGTTTCTCTGCTTTTGCTAATTCCACTTTAAAGCGCACACCCTTGTTTTTACCTTCTGGAATTAGCTGTAAATGCTCTTGAACTGAAGCTAAATCTAATTCTACATTAGAAGTGACTTGCAACGTTGGTTGCAAATCGATTGGTTCAGCTTCTGAATTTTCAACAGGATTCTTACCAGGTAAATTAGTCAGTTTGATAGGTTCGGTGTTAAAAGTCCAAGCCAAATCTTGGTTAAGATGATGATTTTCTAAATCTGCTAAGCCTGCTTTTAGAGTAACTTTAAATCGTGTCGCTTTTGGTAGCGATCGCTCAGCTTGAAATCCTACCATACGCGGTGTTAAAAACCGAAAGTGACCGGGTAAAGGTGGCTCAAGTGCAAATCTCTGTAAAAGTTTCTGCTGTTCGGGACTGTCCAGACTCTCAACAGGAATTAAAGCCTCTTTAAAGCGGATGCGAATTTGGTTAACAGGTGCAGCTTCTCCTATCGGACTTATTTGTTCAATCCAGTCTGGTAACTGTGGTAAAGATAGTGAAGAAACTTCTGGTAGTCTTCCTTTTCCTGAACCGATACCAACTATATTACAGCCTGCTATTCCTGTTACAACTGTGAGGACTAGCAGGAACTTTATCAAAAATTTTATGACCATGCTGAGCATGACCTTAACTATATAATGATTTACATTGATACACTAAATAAGTCTGTTTGTGCCACAAAATTTTTATAAGTTTTAAGAATTAAGTATTATTTAGTTTTTAAAATAATTAATAAGCCACAAAGATGGATTAGACTTATAGCAGCCTTCCACAGGGTAAAAACAAAGAATGGATTTTTCTTGGTGTCTTAGTGTCTTGGTGGTGAAAAAAGAATGATTGAAACACAAAGACACTAAGACACAAAGAGGAAAATTGTCTTCTCTACTAAGATAGTGGTTCGTTTTTTACCCACCTTGACAGGGCCAGTTATTAAAACTTAGAAACTTTACTTGATACAACTATAATCACAACGCAAAAATTAAGGTAAATTTTCCTGGGGAGAGGATTCGCTGATGAAACTAGCGAAAAGATGGCTTATCCAAATTAAGCAGAAAGTTTGGCATCAGTTGAATCGCAAAACCAGCAAAACTATCCTGGCTTTGCTGTTGGTTTGCTTTTTGGTGCGTTTACTGCCGTATTTTACTCCCATCCATGCCGCAGATATTGCCCAATCACAGTTGGCATTGGAATTTAGCGATCGCAATGGGCTACCCTTAGGAACAATACTTACCCGTGACCAAGAGCATACAGCAGTAGTACCACTAAATCAAGTTTCTCCCCAGTTTCTCCATGCCATTCTATCTGCCGAAGATAGCAGATTTTACCATCACGGAGCGCTAGATCTAAAAGCCGCCGCCCGCGCACTTAAAGATGCAATTCACGCTAAAAGAATAGTTTCCGGTGCTTCTACAATTACCATGCAGCTAGCACGGATGTTATACCCAGTTCCCCGCAACCTGTCGGGGAAAATAGCCGAAATTTGGCTATCTTGGCGGTTAGCAGCTGGAATGAATAAAGATGAAATTCTCTCTGCCTATATTAATCGTTTGCCAATGGGTGGGAATGTTTATGGTGTAGAAGCTGCTGCCCGTACCTATTTTTCCACACCAGCAAGTGAATTGAATCTTGCCCAAGCTAGTCTTTTAGCTGCTATCCCCAATAATCCCACTTACTTTGACCCGCTTCAACATTGGGAACGCTTAAAGCAACGACAAAAATACGTCCTCAATCGTATGGTACAAGATGGGTACATTACTCGCTCAATGGCAGAACGCGCATACGCAGAAGAAATTTCGTTTCAGTCTCGCCAAAAGGAAATTATTGCCGCACCACACTTTTTGTTTTGGTTAGCGAGTCAAATGGAGATCCCCCCAACCCCCCTTAAAAAGGGGGGTTGGGGGGATCGTTCCTCTTCCATCCGCACCACTATAAACCGTCCTTTGCAAAAATTTGTAGAAGCGCAAGTACAGCAAGTACTTTCCTCCCTAGCTGCTAATAACGTTCATCATGCAGCTGCTTTGGTAATTAACAACCACACTGGGGAAGTTTTGGCTTATGTTGGTTCGCCTGATTATTTTAATGAAGCAAAGTTGGGGCGTAATGATGGAGTTCAAGCGCTACGTCAACCAGGATCTACCCTCAAGCCATTTTTGTACGAACTAGCTTTGGAAAAAGGTGTGATTCGCCCGAATACGATTTTGGCAGACGTGCCTGCACACTACGCAATTCCAGGCGCAAAACTTTACAGCCCTACAGATTATACCAAAAGTTTTCTCGGGCCTGTGCGGGTGCGGGTGGCGTTGGCGAATTCGCTGAATGTTCCCGCAGTAAGGGTGTTAGAAAAGGTAGGCGTGCAAACTTTTCTGGATCGTCTCCACGAATTGGGGTTTGCACATCTCGATAAATCAGCAGAATACTATGGACTGGGGTTGACTTTAGGTAGCGGCGAAGTCAGCCTTTGGGAATTAGCTAAGGCTTATGTCACTATGGCACGTCAAGGAGAACCCACTCCATTAGTAACTACCATTCCCCATCCCTCCTTCCCTCTTCTCCCATCCCCCTTACCCAAGCACACCACGTGGCAATTGATCGCCGATATACTAAGTGACAATCATGCCCGTGCCACAGCTTTTGGTGTAGACTCAGTTCTAAAGTTGCCCTTCTCAGCCGCTGTAAAGACTGGTACTTCTTCTAATTTTCGCGATACCTGGACGGTTGGCTTTACTACCGATTACACCGTTGCTACCTGGGTAGGCAATTTTGATGGCGATCCGATGCGGCAGGTGTCTGGAGTGACAGGGGCAGCACCATTGTGGAATCGGATTATGTTACACCTACACGAGCATCGCCAACCAGCTGCTTTTTCGCCCCCAGAAGGAATGGTACAGCTACCTATTTGTGCTATCTCTGGGTTAAAACCAACACCAGATTGTGCTTCTGTGGTACAAGAATATCTCTACACAAAAGATATCAACGCCTATGAAAGTCAAAATAATTTCAATTTATTGTCAGAGTATGATGAATGGTTGGCAAAGCAGGGGCAATCTAGTTTTGGTTCTAGCCAACTGAAGATATTATCTCCTCACAATGGTGATTTATTTTTGCTGTATCCCGGCGAAGAAGCCCAGCAAAAATTGGAATTTAAATTAACAGGAACATCATCTGAGATTGTAGAGTGGTGGTTGAATGGTGAAAAGCTTGCTACAAACTCAGCTAATTCTTTATTTTGGACTTTACGACCTGGTAACTGGACTTTGGAAGTAAGAAGTAGCCAGAAAAGCGATCGCGTTAATTTTCAAGTTGAATTAGCTAGCAAAAAACCTACACGTAGAGGGTTTTCTGTTGTCAATTCTCCGGTGTTGCAGCCATCTTCACAATAATTAAGGTGTAACGCCTTAAAATTGCAAAATTGCTCGTGAGGGTCGTCATTAGTCATTAGTCATTAGTCATTGGTCATTGGCCATTAGCTTTTGACAAAGGACAAATGACGGTCTTAACGAAAAAAGTGCAATATGTAAGCGCAACAGCTTAAAACTTCATAAATGATAATTAGCAACAAAAGATGAAATATGGTGCTTTATACTTCGCTACATTTAGTAAAATCAATAGTGTCATGCATCATACAAATTAAAGTTTTCTTTATCGTTTTTCCGGAAACAGTAATTTATCTGGTGTTGATATAGATTGAGGATGAGGACTAAATCATCAATGAATCCATATCTCTTGGCATAATTATTCTGTCATATCAAATAATATGATTTCCGGTTAAATATCCATCTTTAAGACAGATGTGTTCGCTGAACTAAGCTTGTACTATTGACTATACGATTAATTTGATATAATTCATTGTTTTATTTATAACATTGAGGTGAGTAGAATGACTGCTACACAAACAACCTTAACCAACCAAGAACGCAAATCTACTAAAAAGAAAAATTCTTTTCGTAATGTGGATATTGGCACTCCTTTAAAACCTGTGCGCCAACGCCAGCCGAAAAAGCAGGAATGCGAGGTACTCAGCGACTGGTCGCACGCCAGTTAATTGGCATTTAATTCCACTCACAAAGTTGTGATGGGGGCGTCATGCGAGGACGACCATATTGATATAGTCCATCAATATTCAATGCAGCGTTGGAGAAAACAATCCAATCAGTGCGACCCCATTCATCATTTAAGCTACGAATGATACTTCCTTGACCTAGTTTCAACCGTCCCTCTGAATCCCATTTCCATTCAGATTTAGGAATTTCACTCAACTCATTTTCAGTCGATGATATCGTTAGAGCTTCACCTGTAATAAGATTACCATTAACCTCACCCCTGAGACAGACAAAACTATCGGAGTGAGGATAACCATAATACCCATCAATGCGACTATCTACTTTGGTGAAGTTTAGACAAACTCCAGCCCCATCTCGCCAGTCCTTCGGATCGGGTTGACTGCAAAACTGATATTTACCATCTGCTAAAGTTGCGATCGCTGTCTGAGTTTTTGCTTTTTTGTTGACTGGTATTGATGTTGATTGAGCTGCAACATTAGTTAACATCCCTAATAAAGCTGCAAAGACCACAATCAACCCAGAAATCTTGCTTGTAGTTAGCATGATCTCACCTCCATCCTCTGGGAGGTCAGAATTTTTGTCATTGGTCATTTGTTAATTTTTATCTATTCCAGACAACAAACAACTAACAACAAATAACATTTTCTTAATAGACTGGTGCTGCTGTGGTAGCTAACCATATGCACAACACCAAAATCAGTACAGTAATTTTGACAATTAAGTAAATACTACTATTAGATACAAGAATATCATGCATTATCTACACCTCCCTTTGCTGCTCGTTAGAGCTTTTTGAGGCGTTTATTTGCTCAAGAAAGCAGAGGTTGCTTTTCTGCCTGACCTCTTATTTTCTCTTATCTCTATTTTCTAACAAATTAATTAAAAAAGTATAGGACAAAGTAGCGTTTTTATGTTTATCTCACTGTTAAGCCTACTGTTGAACACTGCCAGATTCAGTTAATTTATATTTCCTTATCCATACAATAATTAATAAACTTCATTCCCCGTAGCTCAACCTCTTGTTGCTTGATTACTTGAAATCCTCTGCGCTCAAAAAATCCTTTGGCAGTGATACTTGCTTCCGTAAATAACCTTTTGATTCCCAATTCTTTGGCTTTCGTCTCGATCGTATTTAAAAGCTGACTGCCTACCCCCATCCCTTGAAAATCCTGATGGCAATAAAAACAATCTATATGTCCATTCGTTTCTAGTTGAGCAAACCCAACTATTTTCCTATCAATTTCAGCTACATAAGTCATTTTGGAATGCAAGTTTTGATTCCACCTTTGATAATCCATATCTTCAGGTGCCCATGCATCTACTTGTTCTTGGGTATAATCTCGAATATTAATATTGTGAACAGTGTCATAAAACAATTGCATGATTTCTTGGGTATCATTGTTATGGAATATTCTGATGTTCATAACATTTCTTCATGCTGAAAGTATCTAAATATTAATTATGGTGCTTCCATCTCTAATAAAGCTTAAAATTTTGAGAACTTAGGCAGATTAATTGCTCTCTAACTTGGTAGGAGCAAATACCATGATTCCCCGCAGCAACATTCGTAATATCGGCATTTCTGCTCACATCGATGCCGGAAAAACCACCCTTTCTGAACGGATTCTGTTTTATACGGGCAAAATCCACAAGATGGAGGAAGTGGGCGGTGATGGTGATGGTGCAACAATGGATTACATGGAACTAGAGCGTGAAAAGGGTATTACCATCACCTCAGCTGCAATCACCTGCTTTTGGAATGATACACAAATCAACCTCATTGACACCCCTGGTCATGTGGACTTTACGATTGAAGTAGAGCGATCGCTGCGTGTACTGGATGGGGCAATCATGGTACTGGATGGGGTTGCAGGGGTGCAGTCCCAAACCTACACAGTAGACAGGCAAATGAAGCGCTATGGCGTGCCGCGTATCGCTTTTATTAATAAACTGGATCGAGTTGGTGCAAATCCATTTCGAGTGGTAGAAGCACTCCAGGAAAAATTATTACTCAACCCCGTAGTATTGCAATATCCCATTGGCTTGGAGGATCGGTTTGAAGGAGTCATTGATTTAATTGAGATGAGTGCAAACTACTTTGAGGGTAAAAATGGGGAACAACGAGTTAAAAAGCCCATTCCAGCAGAATTACAGGCGCAAGCACTTTCCTCACGAGAAAAGCTTCTCGATCAAATATCTATCCACTCGGAAGAGATGATGACAAAGTTACTCAGCGGCGAAGAAGTACCCGCACAAATGATTTGGGATACGATTCGTCAGGGAACTTTGAACTTGGAATTTACGCCAGTGTTGATGGGTTCGGCGTTTAAAAATAAGGGCGTGCAAAATTTACTGGATGCGATCGCCCTATATTTACCCTCGCCTCTCGAAAGGCAAGTCGTTACTGCTACAGATGTCTCCACAGAAAAAGAAGTAAAAATTTATCCCGATCCTGCCGCTCCTGTGGTAGCATTTGCTTTCAAACTAATTGATAGTGAGTTTGGGACGCTGACTTACACTCGTCTGTATTCAGGTACTCTCAAAAGCGGCGATCGCCTTTACAATAGCCGCACAAAAAAACAGGTGCGTGTGAATCGACTAGCCAGAATTGAGGTAGATAAGCGTCAAGAAGTAGAATCTGCAACAGCTGGCGATATTGTTGGATTAATCGGGGTTGACTGTGCCTCTGGTGATACCCTTTGTTCTGTAGGCACGAACCTTTCCCTGGAAGGAATATTTGTACCGGAACCAGTCATGACGATCGCCATTACTCCCAAAAGCCAAGAAGATATAGATCGTATTTCCAAGGCTTTGCACCGTTTTGTTCGAGAAGATCCCACCTTGCACGTCAGCACCGATCCAGAATCGCACAAAACCCTGATGTCGGGCATGGGTGAATTGCATCTGGAAATCTACTTAGAGCGGATGAAAAGAGAATACCACGCCGAGGTTTATGTCGGTGCACCCGCCGTTGCTTATCGCGAAACGATCGCCCAGCCTGCAAATTTTGATTACACCTTCAAGAAACAAACCGGCGGTGCAGGACAATATGCTCATGTGATCGGTCGCCTAGAACCCTGTGAAGAATCGTTTGTATTTGAGAACCGGGTAGTCGGGGGTGCGATTCCCACTCAGTTTATTCCCGCCTGCGAACAAGGATTTCGAGATGCACTCAAAACCGGATGGCTGAAAGGTTATCCAATTATTGGAGTGAAAGTAATTCTTAAAGGCGGTTCTCATCATCCTATTGATTCTTCAGAGATAGCCTTTCGAGTTGCAGCCAGACAAGGCTTTGAAGAAGCATTTGCCCAAGCAAAACCAACGCTACTCGAACCGATGATGTTGTTGGAAGTAGAGACACCAAGCCAATTTTTGGGACGCATCCAAGGAAAGTTGTTATCGCGTCGTGCCTTGTTGCTGGGTTCACAAACCAGAGACAATGACGTAGTAATTAGAGCAGAAGTACCCTTAGCAGAGATGTTTGGCTATTCTACAGAATTGCGATCGCTTTCTCAAGGCATGGCGACTTTTTCAATGGAGTTTGCAGAATATCGACCCTTACCAGAAAATCTACTCGGTGATGTGCGATGACATCCCAGCCCCCAAGTACATAACTCCGCGCCCCTCTGCGCTAACCTCTGCGTGCCTCTGCGTTAAAAAAAGTGAAGATTGGTGAAGCGATCGCCTTAATTGAAGACGCAAGAAAAACTGAGGGAAATGGTAGCTTCCCTCAGTTAACAGGTGGAGGATATTTTATTCCTATTTTTCTGGCTCTAGCACCTTTTCATACAAGACCTTTCCAGTAATATCGTGAATTCTTACTGTCAACTGACCTTGACGATTTACCTCTGCTGAACCAAAAGAATGGAAATTGGGAGGTGGTGAATTTTGGGGAAGTTGTGGTGTTTCACTTCCTGGAGCTGAGATAAATTCATACTTAGAGCCAAAACTGGGATCTAATTCATTGGGAAGGATTGAAGTCTTGAAAAACTGCCCGTTCAGGTTCATAGGAGATGGCGGCGGGATAGTGTACATCTGCCGTAATCACAACAATATTCTTGATCCCTTCATCTTTAATAAATTTGAGTAATTTGCTCAACTGGACTTCACGACCCAAAACTTCTGGCAAACCTTGACCCCAGGCATCGCGATCGCTAGTTCCCCCCGTAACAATAGACAGAGGATCGTGAGACGAAATTACCTTCCAAGTTGCTTGGGAAGCCTTTAAGTTCTGTTTGAGCCATTCAAACAAGCTCTCTTTCGCGTCAACAAAGCAAATTAGGAATAAACTCTCGCCCTCTGCTTCAGCAAGCTAGACATTTAGCCACGACGTTCCCAAGGACCCCAGATAGCAAACGTGATACCGGGGGTCTGAATATTTACAAAGAGTGTTCTACCGTCTGGTGAGAAGCAAGCACCAGCGAATTCATTGTCAGCTAATTGGTCTTTGATAGTGGGGTCAGAGCTATTTGCGAAGATAATATTCTTGGCAAACTGATATACTTCACCTTCCCGGTTAACGCCCACAACATATTGCTCTCCGCCACCGTCTTCGCACAAAAACAGGTCTCCAAAGGGAGCTACGGTAATGTTGTCGGGTTCATCTAGTAGTTCTCCGCTAGGTTCCGCCTCAATCAGTAACGTAATTGTCTCTGCCATTGGGTCATAAACCCAAACTTGACCGTTACCTCGCGTACCATCTACAGCAGGCGGGCCTCCCTGAGTGGCGGTGAAATAAATCAAACCGTTACCATACCAGACTCCTTCACCCCGGAAGAAGATTGCTGCACCCTTGGATTGAGCTTCGTACCGGACTCCCAGCCCCTTCTCTTTGTTTTCCTCGTCAGGATCAACATTATCAATCTTGACCCACTCCACAGACATTGGCATACCAACAGGAACTAACCCAACAGAAGCGCCAGGGTTATTGGGATTATTTGAAGTATTCAGTGTCGGTCGATCTCGAATTTTTAAGGCGTAGAGGGTTCCGCCTTGGGCTAATTGTCCAGGCTTACTCACTTTGCCTACAGCAGGAACGAAACGATAAAAACAACTATCTCCACGATCCTCTGTTTCGTAAATGTAGCCAGTCTTTGGATCTACTGCGATCGCCTCATGGCTGAAGCGTCCCATTGCTTTGAGAGGTATGGGATCTGCCAAACCTATTGCTGCTTTAGCAGGAACTTCAAAATTATAGCCGTGCCGCACAACACCTAAATCGCCCTTGTTGAAAGTTTCTTCACAGCTGATCCAACTTCTCCAAGGAGTTGGGCCACCAGCGCAGTTACGAATTGTGCCAGCTAGAGAGGCAAAGTGTCTGATTACCTGACGATTAGATCCTAATACAAGAGTAGTAGTACCACCCGCATTGATTTGGTTGTACTTCTTATCAGATGGTGCAATTACTCCATAACTGGTATTCTTAAACTCCTTTTCATCCGGGTCTAGCTCGTGGTTCCGAACCAATATAATAGTGTTTTTGGGGCCAGGGAAAGCTGCCATACCATCATGGTCAGCTGGAACTAGATTACCATCACTCATTGGTTGCCCGGTAATTGAGAGCGCACGATAGTTGAACCTGGGTGGGAGTGCCAACATGGGTTCTTTACTTAAGTCGCCATAGATAGTGGTCGTGAGTTCATCTGCATTCACAGGCAGCTTAGGTTCTAATGAACCATAGCCAATGCCCTGTGTAACCTGACCACGAGCAACCCTTGCATAAAAAGCTTCTAGAGGAGAAAACATCGTCACACTAGCAGCCGATACACCAGCTAGTGTTAAAAATTTACGTCGGGAGAAAGCCACTGAACTCTTAATCCTGTTAATTACAAAACCTTTCTCCGTGAAAATCTACCAATCTAGGGTTAACACCAAGTGAAGAGGCAGTTAAATAAAAAGCATTTATTTAAAATTTTATTGATTTTACGCTTTATTTGCGCTATTTTAACGATTTATCTCTTTATATATTTTAAAATTACAATTATACGCGCGTTATCATGTCGCGTGTATTAATTGAATACTTAATAGGAACAGATTTAGCTGATAGATAGTTGATTGTAATGAAGATATCATCGACAAAAACTACAAAAACCACTCCAGCAACTTTCAGAATTTGGCATGTTGCTATGGATTGAGCAACTCAAAATCCTTCGTTATCACCAAAGTTTCAATATCTTGTTTCCACAATCCTCATGAGGTCATACAATAACTTCTGGGAGTTTGCTTACATAAAGAATCCTAGAGTTATGTAAAAGCCTGTATCAAAGTTTCTGTCAAAAACACTAGAAAACAGAAATACTGAATAAAGAATACAAGCTTTTACTTTCTTTGCGTATAATTTATACACTTATGAGCTTGAAATTAACAGTACAGTATTGATGCATAAATATAACTGTGACAAATCACTGAGTAAATTCTTTGACAAAAATATACACACACCTAAATATGTAAACATGAGAAAAATACAGTCTTGAAATATGGCTTGACTTTGGATACATCCTTGCTGGAGAATTTTTCCGTTGCTTGAAGAAAACCACACACAATTTAAGTCTAAGAAGGCAAACTTATTTTTTCCAAAGGGTAAAATACTGAACTGGTACCCTACTCTATAGTGCTTGCATATAGGATACAGAAAAGATTGCCTAACTTTTCTACCTGATTCTCCAAGTAGTACAAGAATAAATTAATTGCTGAGAGAGAAAAATATTCGCAACAAGTGTGAGGGATGTAGGTATATAGTTTAAAATCAATTAACTAAAATTATATTGATTCACTTGCATTGACAAAATTTGTATAATATTTTACTTGATGTTTACAGATTTCCTTAAAACAAATGTTAAATTATGTTAAATTATGAAAGCGAATCCAAGTAATAATTTGGAATGAACACACTAAGGAAATTTACAAATGTCTAGGCAAATTTCTCATCAGAGAAAGTTTTTACGGGTTGTAAATGGCGGAGTAATGAGAATAACTGAGATTTTGAAGAAAACACTGGAATTTTGCCGCATTAGCTTATTAGAATCTGTACCCTTTTTAATTGCTTGTGCAGTATTTCTAAGCATTATTGCTCTCAAAAGCCCTATTTTAATATTCTGCTTACTCTTGGGCAGTTTAATCGCAGTAGTAATGCACCAAATAGGACAACAGGTGCATCTGCCAAAAAAATATATTCTCGTGTTACAAATTTTAGCAGTAGCTGTTATTCTCAGTGCGTTTTGGTTAGACTATTTTGCAGCCCCTGCACAAGCGCAGTTTTTTAAGAAAGCTGAAGATTTTTTCACAAATACTTTAACACAAGGTGAAACAACAGGCGCAAATACCCAAGCAGCAGTAAGTTTAATATTCAACGTCTTACGCGCACTTTACTTACTCTATATAGCTGTTTCCTTGATAGGTGTTATTAATGCAGTTCGTAAAGATGAAGATTGGCAAAGTGTCGCTAGAACTCCCTTATTAGTCGTTGTTGCTGTCACTATTGCTGATGTACTCACGGGCTTTGTGATTGGTGATAGCAGTACGAACTAATTCATCTCAACCCAAGATGAAGGAAGAATAGCTGATAAATTCGCCATGTCTCAAGAGCCAGAAAAAGATTTTCGACCTGTAAATCAAATTTTGGGAACTCAACCTTCCTTAGGGCCAATTCCTGCCGATCAAGTCCTGCCGTGGACAGTAATTGCCTTAACAGCCTACTTTATTATAAATGGCATTTTTGGAGGCTTTTTTAAAGATGAGTTTCAAAAATGGTTGTGGACGGCGCTAATTGCTGGTTGGGGAATGGCAACTTGGTGGATATTAACTGGTGGTAGGAGTTGGCGGTTTTTAAGTAAATTTATTGGTGTTCCTAATTGGA
Source organism: Fischerella sp. (assembly GCF_013388695.1). Lineage (NCBI taxonomy): Bacteria > Bacillati > Cyanobacteriota > Cyanophyceae > Nostocales > Hapalosiphonaceae > Fischerella > Fischerella sp. The sequence goes on along the minus strand of NZ_JACAEU010000129.1, from coordinate 16,691 downwards.
CTAGAGGCTTTGCTCGTTATCAAAGCTTACTGGAAATTAGCCATGAAGCAAAAAATCGGAAAACAAAGCGTCGGCGTCGCCGGAAGCGAAACTAGATTCACACCCTTTGAAGATGCTTTAAATTTGGCGACAATGTTACGCGTCTCACTTAGCGGACGTGACATCGGCGCTTACATTTTGACAAAAGGAAACCAAAAAGACAGGTTTTGCTTCGTTTTTGGTTTCGATTGCCAAGGTATTCACACTACATTAAGACCGGAACAAATCAATACAATTTTTAATAACATTGAAGCTGGTTTAAAAGATATCCCCAGTGGCGAAAGAATGACATTGCATTTGGGGTCTTTTAGTTCAGACAAACAGCGCCAAAAAGAACTAGCATCTCTGGTTAAGCACGCACCATCACCAGATATAAAATATTTGCTGCTGTCAGAACGAGCAAGAGTGCAAGAACTAACTCGTGCTGGTATTCGCAAGCCAAAATTTTTGCGGATTTATGTTACTTATACAATTGAACCAGATACTACAAATACAGATGATTGGATCGAGAAACTTTTAGCTAAAGGTGAGTTGTGGTGGTTGAAATTCAAAGGTGATATCGCAGAAGTAGAAAACCAGCGGATCGAAACCATTATTAACAATGCATACAAAAATGGTTTTTGTCGCTGGGAACAGCTTTTATCTAACAAAATGGGATTAGATATCAAACCTTTGACTGCGGAGGAACTTTGGGGAGAAGCTTGGAAAAGATTTAACGATACGCAACCAATAGAGATTCCGCAATTAATCACTTTAGATGAAAATGGACTACACGAACAAGCTTATTCAGATTTAGCTAGTACAAAATTACTGGTAGATAATATTCACAGTACAACTTTGCTAATTGAGTCAGAGGTACCTTGTGCCGATCGCCGCTGGGTTCACGTTAATAATAACTATATTGGCGTGATGAGTTTTATGGAAAAACCCGGTGGCTGGGCAAACAAATCTTCTCAATTGCGTTATTTATGGGAATTGCTGGCTAGAGAGAATGTCATAGATACAGAGATTTTTTGCCAACTGACAGCAGCAAATCCAGCAATAGTAAAAACTACACTGCAACGAGTGCTGAAACAGTCAAATATGACGGCTCTTTTGGCACAGGAAAAAAGTAGAACTATAGATGTCAGCGCTCAATTAAAGCTAAGAAAATCGGTAGCAGCACAAGAGCAATTATATGAAGGTGCTGTGCCGATTTATGCGGGTATAGCGATTTTGGTACATCGTCGCAGTGCAGAAAAATTAGATGAAGCGACAAGATACATTGAAAACTGTTTTCAACGTCCTGCACGGGTAATTAGAGAAACAGAGTATGCCTGGAAAATCTGGTTGCAAACTTTACCAATAGTTTGGGAAGGTTTGTTAGCAAGACCTTTCAACCGTCGCCAGTTATATTTAACAAGTGAAGTACCTGGATTAATGCCTTTAGTGCTAACTAAAGGAGGTGACAGACAAGGCTTTGAATTGATCGCCGAAGAAGGAGGAACACCTGTACACCTGGATTTGTTTAACCAGCATAAAAATTTAGCACTATTTGCAACAACTCGTGCTGGTAAATCGGTATTGGTGTCAGGGATTTTGACTCAGGCTTTGGCTTATAATATTCCTGTAGTGGCGTTGGACTTTCCCAAACCCGATGGCACATCTACCTTCACCGACTACACACACTTTATGGAGGAGAATGGAGCCTATTTTGATATTTCCAAACAATCGAATAACTTGTTTGAACAACCAGATTTGCGCTCATTAGATCCAGAACAACAGCGCGATCGCATGTTGGATTATGTCGCCTTCCTAGAATCAGCCTTAATGACAATGGTTTTAGGCTCGTCCAGCGAAAATCAACTCTTGTCGCAAACAGTGCGATCGCTCCTCAACTTAGCTTTAGGAGCCTTCTTTACTGATGAAGGTATCAAAGAGCGATATAAACTAGCAATAGCTGGAGGATTCGGTAGCCCAGCCTGGCAGAAAACCCCGACTTTAAGAGACTTTCTGTATTTCTGTTCGCCAGAACACTTGGAGTTAGATTCCATCGGAGGTAGAGTTGAAGATGCTCTCAGTCAAATTCACCTACGCTTGCGATTTTGGCTTTCTAGCCGAGTAGGTAAAGCAATTTCTGCACCCTCTAGCTTTCCCACCGATGCCCAACTTTTAGTATTTGCTCTGAGAAACTTATCAGATAGTGAAGACGCAGCAGTGCTATCGTTGAGTGCCTATTCAGCAGCATTACGACGCGCATTAAGCAGTCCAGCTTCCATATTCTTCATCGATGAAGCACCAATTTTATTTGAATTCGACCAAATATCAGACTTAGTTGGTAGAATTTGTGCTAACGGTGCTAAAGCTGGAATTAGAGTTATTTTATCAGCACAAGACCCTGATACAATCGCCAGATCCAAAGCATCATCGAAAATATTACAAAACTTGACCACACGATTAATTGGTCGGATTCAGCCAGTTGCAGTTGATAGTTTCACAAGCATTTTAAAATATCCTCGCGAAGTTATTGCTCGCAATGCGACTGAAAGCTTTTTTCCACGTAGAGAGGGTATATATAGCCAATGGCTGTTAGATGATAACGGAATTTATACCTTTTGCCGCTACTACCCAGGTTACGAACAATTGGCAGTAGTTGCTAACAATCCCCAAGAACAAACTGCACGTCAAAAAACTATGCAAGAATATAACGATAAATATGAAGCAGTTTCTGTATTTGCACGTCAGCTAGTAGCATCACTGCGCGGTGGTGTATAGCGGAGGATAAATTAATGATTTTAAAAATTTGGCATAAAGTTTTTTAATACCATAAATGAACACAGATAATTAATCTGTGTTTATCTGTGTGCATCTGTATTCGCATTTCCAAAACTCTATTTTGCTATCAAAAAAGCTTAATATAGCACACAACTTCGTCTAGCTTTTTAGGAATATATTTATGCGAAAAACAACTTTGCTCACACTTTCTCTGACATGCTTAATCATGCTACCAGCAACGGCAGAATTAGGCAAGGTTTGGACTGATTTTCAGTCTTATGCAGGAGACTTACAAGACTATCTCAAAAATAATCTCACCGATACATTACAACCATTAGAAGCAGACACTCAAACCGCGATTGATAACTCTACAGGAGATTTGAACATACCTAACCCAAACGCAGCCGGAGAAAGCATTCGCGATAGCATGACTTGGTATTATGTCACGGATAAATTCGATCATAATTCCACTGTGAGAGCAAATTTAGTTAGTAATGAAATCAACCGCCTAATTACTCGCGGTGCTGTGGCTGGTGTTATGGGTGCAAATGGGCAAAGCACCTTAAGAGAGAAGTTAAAAGCAACTGAGGACTCCCTAGATAGAATTGAAAGTTCAAAAAGTTTTGTAGAAGAAATTTTAGAAAATTTAAAAAGTACAATTACCGATCTCGCTAATCCAGCATCAAGATTGGGTTTAAATCAAGCTGATCTACAGGCACAAAATATTAATATTCAACAAGAACAAGCCAAAATGATCGGAGAAACACTTGGTCAGACAGTGCAGACAAATCAATTTCTACAATACACCAATTTAAATTTAGCGAATATCTCCCAGCAGGTAGAAGAAACAAATCGCGCTCGCAGGGTAGATACATCAGCAGAAGCGGCGCGATTGTTACGAAACACTTCGCAAATAGATTTATTCGGCAGACAATTTGAAGAATAGATTCAACAATAAGTAGGTCAGCACAAATAAAGTTAACTCGTTATGGTCGTCATTTGTCATTGATAAAAGTTTCAGCATGATTACATGTCTTGACAAACTTAAGTTATCCTACTTCCTTTTTACAAAATAAATGCCCATGAACTCCGTTAACAACAAATAAATGAACGTTTTTTTTCTTCCTTTCAAAATTGTTGCCGAAATAGGTGTCCCTGAGATTCTCGATAATGGTGTTACAACTGCCAAAAGTATTTCAGAAAGCTGGGACAATCAATGGTTGGATTTATTACAAAATAATACTAGTGAAAATTTGTATGGAACGCTCACGAATGTGGGTGTATTTTTTGCAGTCGGAACCCTGTTGTTTTTCATGATACAATGGCTCAGGGATGTTTTATATAGTGAGTATTCCCGCCCTATCTCGGCTTTGATTTGGCCTTTTATTGTGGTGATACTATTAACCAATACTGGCAACGGTAGCGTACTTTCAGATCTGACGCTGGGTGTACGAAATTTTATTAATACAGTGAATCAGCAAGTGTTGACAACCGCAGATGCCAATCAAAATTACCAGCAAGCATTGAATATGGGTGTTGCAGAAGAGGTAGCTGGTTCTTTGCTGCGTCCTTGCCAGTCACTAACTGGCGAACAACAAACTCAATGCTTTGTCAGAGCCAAAGAAAAAATGGATATTCTCTGGCAGGAATATAGAAATTTATATGGAGATAAAACTTGGATCAACAGATTGGAAAATAGAGTCAATCAGATTGCATATGGTACGGGAAATATATCAGAAAATACATTTAGTTCTCTATTAGGTTCTAATATCCAAACTAGTATCAAAAACTTTTTAATTTCCTTACAATATGCATTTCAAAATTTAATAGAAGCTACTATGTTGCTGATAGCAGCTTTAGGGCCGTTGGCAGTGGGAGGTTCTTTATTACCTGTAGCTGGTAAACCGATTTTTGCTTGGCTGACTGGATTTTTATCGTTGGGGATTGCGAAATTTTCATTTACCATCATTACTGTGTTAACTGCCGCAGTGATTGTGAATGGGCCAGGGGAAGCTGGTAACGCCGATCCTGATTTAATGTGGTTCATGATTTTTATGGGAGTTTTGGCACCAATTTTATCTTTGCTTTTGTCTGGTGCGGGAGGATTTGCAATATTCAACGCTATTAGTAATACTACTTCATGGACAAGGGAGAGGATATAAATCAGCGGGAGAAATGGGTAAATGGTGCGCTTATTAGAAAAAAGACAAAAATCAGTCAGTCTTTTGACGACCTTTGCGATCGCCACCTTTGGATTGCAAGTATTAGCTTTAATTTTTTTAACATTACAAGGTTTAAAAATTCGCCAGCTGAGTCTCAGGAAACCTGCTGCTTTTGTACAATTAATAGCTGGTCAACCAATAGGTGTTACTGATGATTTAGAAAGAAACTCAGAAGCAATTCGGCAATTTGTCAGCAAAACGATGACATCAATGTTTAACTGGTCTGGAACACTTCCGCCTCAAAATATTGAAGAAGTCTCAAAACCCAAACCAGATTCGGGAATACTCATTAAAACGTCACAAGGCAATACCAAAAGAGTTACCACCAGTAGTTGGATAGCGAGTTTTGCCATATCAGAAGACTTTCGCAAAGGTTTCTTAAGTGAAATAGGAGCAATGACACCTCCAGAAGTTTTTGCTAATAATGCCAATCAAGCAATGTCAGCACAATTAGCAATTAAACGGGTTTATCCCCCTCAAAAAATTGCACCAGGTAAATGGCGAGTTGGTATGGTAGCTGATTTAATTCAAAAAAAACGAGATAGTGATAGAAAAGTCATAACTCCTTTTAATAAAGATTTACTTGTTCGTGCTGTAGATTATTTTCCTTATCCAGTAGACGATACTACCAGCGTTCTGCAAAAAGCAATTTATAGCATTCGTTCTGAAAGGTTAGAGATTTACGAAATCCGGAATTTATGTTTGCTGGATAATTATAACAATCTAAGTCCAGATAAATTACAGCAGTGCGGTAGTGGAATAAAATCGGATAGCTTCACTAGATAGCAGATTGCAATTTACCGAGTTTATTGTTAATGCAGTTATTTAAGTCAGATAATAGAAAAACAAGTATCCTACCACTGTTCGCTGTAGGAACATTTGGTTTGAATATTTTTACTTTGCTGATTTTGATGTTTCACGGATCAATGTTGCAACAGCTAAGTAGGCAATTAACGCCTCAAAGTTTGGTGCAACTTGCTGATGGTCGAGCAATCACAGCAGATACCACAGAAAATTTAGAACGATACCCCCAGACAATCCGGCGTTTCGTAGGTGAAACTATGACTTTAATGCTGACTTGGTCTAAGCAGCAGCAACCAGAAACAGTATGGCAAATTAGTTCTGAACTTTTAACCAATAATGTCAAGCAAAAATTTCAGTCAGAAGTTATTGATGTAAATACAACAAATCAATTTGAAAATCGCGGTGCTGAAAGTGTATTGGTAATCCAAAGAATTTCTCAACCTCAAAAAATTGGGGATGGTAAGTGGAAAGTAGAGTTACAAGCTAATCAATTAATTTTTAATAATTCCGATAGATTGGGAAAATCTGTACCGTTTAATAAACAAATTTTAGTCCAGGCAACAGATACACAAACAACTTCACTACCTGATTTACCAGTTTCTTGGAACTTAGCGGCTTATCGCCTCGGCGAAGCTAGGCTAGAAATTTACAATATATGTGACATCAAAGATAAGAACTGTTCTTGAAATGAGACTGAAGCTATACTATGACTCGATATTCAATTCCTTCAGAAACTACCCCAGATAATTTAGTGAATTCCACTACCGACGATTACCAACCAGAAATACAATCTTCTGATTGGGAATTTCGGATGGCGAGACTGGTTGGTTTTCAAGAAGAATCTCCAGCTATTGCTGATGATGTGGAAGTACCAGAAGATTCAGCCAGCCCAGCGCCAGCACCCGCCACCAGAACATCAGAAGTTTCCACCCAGCAATCCCTTTCATCTAATCCTTTTGCTAAATTAGCCTTGGTAGGAACTGGTACCTTTGCTTTGGTTTTATTAGCTGGCGGCTTTTTGTCACAGTTGATGAATGCTGGTAATCAAAAGCCTAAAAAAAATAATATTGTAGTTCAACAACCGCGATCGCAACCAACAACCGAATCTCGCCTGGAACAACTAGAAACAGAACTAGAGACTTTAAAAACCAAATTAGCCCTTGCCGAACAAGCGCAAGCAGTAAAATTAGCCCAACAAAAACTCAGAACTGAAAAAATGATCCCAGCTACTCCGACGCCACCGCCAGTTGCTTCTAGACCAAGAGTACCAACCCCTGTAAAAACAGTTTACGTGCCTAGGGTAGAAACCCGCGTCGTCCGAGTACCCCAACCTCAGCAACAACCTCTCCCGCAACAAACAGTTTCACCACCAGTTGCCAAGCCAGAAACTCAACCAAACGTTGAATTAACCCCACCAGATCCAATGGAGGAGTGGGCAAGGTTAGCAAAATTAGGTAGCTACGGTCAGGTGTCAGCTGCTGCACCTACTAATACGACTAATAACACTATTAGTCGTACTCCTCCTGAACCTGTACAAAATCCTAGAGTCCAGCGATACGCTACAAACCCCCAGCCTCAGCCAACTCCACAACCTTCACAACAAGAAACTTCTATTGTTAGCCAAGCACGAACACAGAATCCCAAATCAGTACCAGTAGGAACAAGTACTAAAGCTGTCCTAGCGACAGCTATATTTGGAGAAACTAGCAGAGCAACTAATAATAATAATAAAAATGACAGTGGCAAAAACCTATTTGTAGTCCGCTTGAAAGAACCATTAAAAGCAGCAGATGGTACTGTTGTCTTACCAGCCAAAACCGAGATATTGACTGAAATTAGTTCTCTTTCCGAACAAGGTTTGCTGCAACTCAATGCAGTCAAACTAATTAACCAAAATAATGGCAACATCACAGAACGCAGTTTAGATAACAATGCCATACTAATTCGCGGTTCCGAAGGTAGACCTTTGGTTGCAAACCAATATAAAAAAGGAGGCTCATCCCTTCTCTGGATGGATGCGGGACAGTTCGTATTGGGAGCAGCTGGTAAAGTCGGAGAGATATTTAATCGTACTGAATCAGAAGTCGTTCGAGATGGTGACTTCAGTTATATTAGAAACAAAAACCCCCAACGCAACGTCTTAGCCGGGATTTTGGAAGGTGGGGTTAGAACTGTAGTCCCCCAAATTACCCAACGCAATCAACAGGCTATGTCCCAAATGATGCAACGCAGTAATATTTGGTTTCTGCCAGCAGGAACAGAAGTAGAAATATACGTTAATCAAATGATGCAGTTTTAGATTTGATAAATGTTGATGGAGCAAGTGAATATTCACTCTCTAAGGTACGTTAAGGTAGTAACGCACCGCTAGTTTTCCTGTATGCGGCCATGAAAAACAACATCAACTTTCCAGCAAATACGCCAGGTAATTTTCCTTTCCTAACTCTTGCTTCCCTAATTTTTTCAGCTGCAATCTTATTGCTAACAGGTCGTGCTTTAGCAAATAACGCCGTTCTCCGATCCATGTTTTCCTGTCAAGCACAGGGTTTAGGAGGAGCAATACCCACTGTAAATGTTTGGTTTCAGCAAGGAACAAACTTAAGTTTTATTCAAGCTGGAGAAACAATTAAAAAAGTTTGGTTAAACGATCCATCACAGGTGACTATGGATTTTGACGGCCCCATGTGTATGCAATTTGGCCCAGACCGCAATAATAACATGGGAGATTGTAAAAACTCAGCAGCAAGTGTTATTCAACTCAGACGTATTCAAAAAATAAAAATTCCCGGACTACCCAACACTGACAAAACACTTTTAACAGTAGTTACTGAAGCGCAAGGCAAGAACAAGTTGTATACCTTTGAAATTGTCTATAGTGATGGTAAGCCTCACTACCACACTCTAGCTATTTTCCCCGATCCTCCTTCTGCTACTCCAAACCCTTGTGTGAGGGTTGCAAAATAAACAAATCGGCCAGCAAACCTCCCAGTGCAGTTACCAACAATAACGGCGTTAGCCAATCACCCCAACGCACATATAAAGTCTGCGTTTGTCGTCGATAAATCGTTTTGGCATGAATTTCGTAGGTGTTATGTCCGGATATCCACACAGTTCTGCCGTGGGGATCTACAAAAGCTGAATACCCTGTATTCGTTGCTCGCGCTGCCCATCGATCGGTTTCAATCGCCCGCATGATATCTTGGGCGTGGTGCTGTGCTGGCATAGATGCACTGTAATGGGCATCATTAGAAGAGCTAAGTATAAATTGTCCACCTGCTTGCGCTTGACGGCGAAATTGCTCAGAAAAAGCAGATTCGTAACAAATGCCAGCGATCGCCCGACCGAAAGGCGTATCAAATACTTGATTTAGCGAACCGGGAACTTGGTGTTCATCCAGAGGTGACAGGCGGCTAATGATACCACCCAAAACTTTCTCAAAGGGGATGTACTCTCCGATAGGTACTAACTTGGCTTTGTCGTAACGGCTAAAAACATTACCATCACCTGTAAAGGTAAACAAACTATTCGTATAACTCCGTCCCCGTTCTCCAAAACCACCAATCCAAGCTACAACACCTTTTTCTCGCACTGCATCCACCAAGGAACTACGCGTAATATCACGTTGGAAAAAAGGTAAAGCTCCTTCCGGCGTTAGCACTGCATCTACATCTTGAGCTACCAATGTGAGATATCCGCTAGTGTAACCTTCAATCGCACGACGCAAGCCTTCTGGATAAAGTTTAATTTGGTTGGGAATATTGCCTTGAATAATCCCCACCTTTAACGCTGCTTGTGGTGGTTGAATCAGAGGACGACTGTATAAGCTAAAACCAATTAGGTGTAAAGTAATTAGTAATCCTGCGGCGATCGCTAGATATTTGTTAACCAACCACAGAGGCACAGAGAACACAGAGAAAATCTTGGTGTTCTTGGCGTCTGTGCGGTTAATCCAAGCTTCCGCAATCAATCCATTCACTGCCACAATTGCTGCTGTCACAGCAATAGGCCCCGAAAGTTGACCCAGGTGTAAAATTACGATATTCTGCGGAGTCTGAGTGTAAGAAAGAGAACTCCACCATAAGGGGCCAGCACTCCAAAGTGCTTCTAAGCCACACCAAAGAGCAGTACCGATGAGAACACGAGTGATGGGGGATATTTGTAGAGACACGCCATGACGCGTCTGTGTACCTAATCTAAAATTCAAAATCCATGCTAAACAAGCAGCCCAAACTGCAACTAATGCCGCTCCCCAAAGGGTAATGAATATCCAGCAAAACAAAGCAATTCCCAGACTCGCCAACCAAGGAACCCCCATCCAAGTCATGGGGTGAATTCCTGTAATCCAGGATAGGGCTAGTCCGTGATAACCGATACCCCAAGCGAGGGAGATGGGGAGAGGGAGAGATGGGGAGAGGGGGGAAGATTGGTTTTTTCGTTTTGCAGAATCTATAACTAACACCCAGAGGGGAGCGAGGGCAAACCATGCCAAGAACCATGCGTTTACGGGTGCGACGGTCAAACCCATCAAAATACCGCTTCCTAAAGCAATTAGGACGCGGATAAAGGGAGACGCCGTGACGCGGAGAGTAAATTTCAAAAATTCTCTGTGTCCCCGCGTCTGTGTGTCTCCGTGTCTTCTCTTACTCAGTTTCTGTCGCATCACCGCTATCGGGAGGAACTATTGCTACTCCCGTAATCACATCATCTTCATCTAGGCGTTGCACGCGCACTCCAGTAGCGGAACGCGATTGAACGGAAATCGCATTCACTGCCTGTCTGATGATAATACCCCGACTAGTAACCATCATGATTTCATCGTCGCTATTGACAATGTGCAGGGTTGCGAGTTGGTCTTTGATTTTGCGATTTTTAAATTTGGTCGCCATTATACCCTGACCGGCACGGTTTTGCAGGCGGAACTGAGCAACGGGCACCCGTTTACCGTATCCTCCCATTGTAATCACCAATACCCATGGCCCTTGATGGCCATTGCCTGGTACTTCTGTGGACTCTTCATTCTCGATTTCTTCGATTTCGAGATCTTCGATTTCGGCGTCTGAGACTGTAGCTAGATTGGCCAGAATCGCAGCAGGCAGAATATCCATACCCACTAATTCATCTGCTTTCTTGAGTTTCATGGCTTTGACGCCACGTGTCGCCCGACCGAGAGGACGCAGTTGTTCGTGATCGCAACGAAAGTGAATGGCCATACCATGACGGGAACCAATAATAACGCTGTCTTCTACTCTTGCCCGTCGTACCCAGCGCAGTTGGTCTCCTTCTTCTAGGGAAATGGCAATCAAACCATTGGCACGAATATGGCTAAACGCTTCCAATACGGTTTTCTTGATGTTACCGCCTTTGGTGAGCATGACCAAATATTCATCGCTGGTAAACTCACTCACGGGTACTATTGAAGTGATTTTTTCCTCTTTGGGGATGGGCAACATCTGCACAATTGGCGTGCCGCGACTGGTACGAGAACCTACGGGAATTTGATAGGCTTTTAGGCAGTAAACGACACCACGCTCGCTGAAAAATAACAGGCTGTCGTGGTCGCAACAAGTCAAGAAATGCTCAACGCCATCATCATCTTTTACCTTCGCGGCGGCTTTGCCTCTAGTTGCACGGCTTTGCGCCTCAAAGGTGTTGACTGGCATCCGTTTAATGTAACCTTGCTCGGTTAGCAAAATGACAGCTTTTTCGTTGGCAATTAGGTCTGTGTCTTCTAAATCCCCTTCACCGTGGGTAATTACCGTGCGGCGTGGTGTGGCAAATTTTGCTTTTAGTTGCCCAACTTCTGTTTCAATAATTTGCAGTATTCGCTCTCGCCGTGCCAAAATATCCTGCAAGTCAGCTATCTGCGCTTGTAAGTCTTCGTGTTCTTGACGGATTTTATCTGCTTCTAGGGCAGTTAACCGCCGCAGTTGCATCTGCAAAATTGCATCCGCTTGCGCTTCTGAAAGCCCGTAAGTGGTAATTAATTCTCCTTTGGCTGACGGTGTATCAGCTGCGTGGCGAATTAAAGCAATAATTGCATCTAACTGAGCCAAAGCTATCAACAATCCTTGCAGGATGTGGTCGCGTTCCTCGGCTTTGCGCAGTTCGTATTGTGTACGTCTGGTAATCGCTTCAATGCGGAAATCGAGGAAAACTTGTAGAAACTGCTTGAGGGTGAGTATCTGAGGTTCGCCATTCACCAACGCCAGCATGTTCGCCCCAAAATTGGCTTGTATTGGCGTTTGCTTGTAGAGGTTGTTCAGGACTACACGGGGATAAGCATCGCGCTTGAGTTCGATGACAATTCGCATCCCATCGCGATCGCTTTCATCCCGGATATCGGCAATTCCGTCGATGCGCTTTTCATTGACCAACTCGGCAATTTTTTCAATCAATGCTGCTTTGTTGGTTTGATAGGGCAATTCAGTAACTATAATTGCTTCCCGATCTGGACGACCTCGTTGTTCGATGGTTTCAATATTTGCCACACCGCGCATGGTGATCGAACCGCGTCCACTGGTATAAGCTTCTTTAATCGCCGCAGTCCCGAGAATCTGACCTCCAGTCGGAAAGTCTGGGCCGTGAATATACTGCATTAACTGGATGTCAGTAATTTCCGGGTTATGAATCAGGGCCACCAATCCATCAATCAATTCACCCAAATTGTGGGGCGGGATGTTGGTTGCCATCCCCACAGCAATTCCCGAGGAACCGTTTAACAACAACTGCGGTACCCGTGCCGGTAGGACAGTCGGTTCTTGCTGGGAACCGTCGAAGTTATTAACAAAATCTACGGTTTCCGATTCGATATCTTGTAGGAGAGCGTCACCTGTTAAAGCTTGCAAGCGGCATTCAGTATAACGCATTGCCGCTGGGGGGTCGTTGTCTACAGAACCAAAATTACCATGTCCCTCAATTAAAGGCGATCGCATGGAAAAATCCTGTGCCATCCGCACCAAGGCATCATAAACTGCCGTGTCGCCGTGGGGGTGATATTTACCTAATACTTCCCCTACCACACGCGCACATTTACGGAAGGGACGATCTGAGGTCAACCCCAACTCATGCATGGCGTAGAGAATACGCCTATGCACAGGTTTCAGACCATCCCTGGCATCTGGTAGCGCCCGACCTACAATGACGCTCATGGCGTATTCCAGGTAAGACCTGGACATTTCGTTTCGCAGATCCGTGGGGATAATCCTCTCCTGAGAGGTTGTCATAACCTAAAAAACTCCAAGAATGGTTAGTTTCAGCGAAGAAAGCGCAAATAAGCAAAATTATTCCAAATTATCCTTGAATAATTGCCATAATTTGTTACAATTTTAGCACATCTTGTCATTTTCTGGCTGGCAAGGCAAAGTCAGGGGGTCAATAGTTAGTGGTTGTAGAGACGTGCCATGGCACGTCTGTACATTGGTTAGTGGTTAGTGGTTAGTGGTTAGTGGTTAGTAGTTATTTCTCCCACTCTCCCCATCTCCCCATCTCCCCATCTCCCACTCTTCTAACCTCTGCCTTTGTTACGAAGCATCTTGCTTAGACTTGAGCTGAGATGTAATAAAAGGAACTTTGGGAGCAAAAAAGAATCCAATCAAACTGGCAAACAAGATGGGTGTAAAGGAAGCAAAATTGGTGAGTTTCGACAGCAGCAAAGTCGTACTTACGGGTGTGCGCGTCACCGCAACGTTGAGAGATGCCATTACACAAATCATAGCCAAGCTAGAATTAAGTCCAGGAACCAACACTGCCATTGCTTTACCTAGACAAGCACCAGTGAAAAACAGGGGGATAATAAATCCACCAGGCCATCCGCCCGTAACTGTAACGCTAATGGCAGCCATTTTACTCAAAGCTAAAGTCAAAAGAACAATAGCAGTAAAACTGCCAGTAACGATCGCTGTTAACTGTTCATGTCCAAAAAAGTGAGTCAGCGGCAATAACAAAGCTAAAATACCCAATCCCAATCCTGCTAATGTTGTGCGGATATAAACTGGGCCGGGAATACGGGCAAATAGGCGATCGCATCCGTGAAAAATCCCTATAAACACCCATCCTGCTAACGCCCCAATCACCCCGAATAAGATCGCAAACGCAAAATTATTGACATTATCTAGGCTGTACTGAGGGAAATACCAAGTGGGTGCAATTCCTAAATTTGTAATTACCGCAAACACCAGATAACTAGCGCAACTGGAAACAATGGCAGGTATCACTGCTTCGCTATACTCCACCACGTACTTGTGGTGCAATATTTCTAAAGCAAACATCGCACCAGCAAGAGGTGCACCAAACAAGGCAGTAAAACCCGCCGCCATTCCTGCCAGACTCATCGTGCGGATATCGTCTTGGCGTTGAAGTTTGAGGCGATCGGCTGCCCAAGTGCCAAACGAACCTGTTACCTGTACTAATGGTGCTTCCGGACCAGCACTGCCGCCTGCTGATATACTGACCAAAGAAGCAAGAATCATGGATGGATTTTTGCGAATATCTAGGCGTCCGCTACGAAAATTGATGTTATCTATAAGAAGGCCGATTTCCCCAGGACTTCCAAGGAAATGAATTATTAGACCTACTACTAAACCAGCTAGTGGCATCACCAACAGGAGACTAAAACCTGTAAATTTTTGCAGTCCTTGAGTTAGTAGTTCTAAGACACTCCAATACAATGCAGCAAATAAACCACCCGCAATTCCCACAACCGCCCAGCGTAAAACCCAAAGGGAAATCATGAAAGGATGACGCCTTGTCAATCCAACTAGTTGTGAGAATGTCCAACGTTGATTTTGCTCTAATCTTTTACCCTGGTTTGGCACTGCCTTGACTACTGTAGTGAAAAGACAAAAAAGCGCATGATGACGCTTTCCATACTAATTATCATCTACTTTGGAACTTAATTTTGACTTAGTACAGCTTTGCATAAAACTGTTTCCCGACTATAAGAACATTTACGCTGACTGCCAACAACAACTAGGTTGCAGTCAAAGATAGTACTTCCCTCACCCCGCCTGTCGGCACCTCTCTCCCAATTTGGAACAGGGGAGGGGGAGAAGGCATGAATTGCTATATCTGAACACAACTTGGTATCAGAGGTCATTTATAAAGTCAATATTTAAGTAGGGGAGCCAGCGCCAGATTTATTCCACAACAAGCTGTCGTTATCAATCTCACGAGATTCACGGTGAACACCAAGACATTTGTGACCTAGGTCTTGATGTTCCTTATTAACGTTAACCCATGCATAGAGAACATCAAGACATTTGTGACCTAGGTCTTGATGTTCCTTATTAACGTCAAGACATTCCTGGATAACACTGTTATATTTGTTACTAACGTCGTGACAGTCGTTACTACAATCAAATCAAATATTGGCGATCGCAACGTAACAAAGATATCGCACATGGCAGTAAGCTGTTTTATTTAGAGCATTTATAAAAATTTCCGATTATGGCAACGATTAACGACAACTTCCTCAAGCTGAAAGCTGGCTATCTGTTTCCTGAAATTGCGCGGCGCGTCAATGCCTTTGCAGAGGCTAACCCAGATGCTAGCATGATCAAGTTGGGTATTGGTGATGTCACCGAACCACTGCCACAAGCTTGCCGCACAGCAATGATTAAAGCAGTGGAAGAAATGGGCGATCGCGCCACATTTAAAGGCTATGGCCCGGAGCAAGGCTATGCCTGGTTGCGAGACAAAATTGCTAAATACGACTTCCAAGCACGGGGATGCGAGGTTGATGCATCGGAAATATTTATCTCCGATGGTTCTAAATGTGACACGGGTAACATCCTCGATATTTTTGGTGATGACAACACGATCGCCGTCACCGATCCCGTTTATCCTGTGTATGTAGACACCAATGTCATGGCAGGACATACTGGGGATGCCAACGATAAAGGTGAGTTTGAGGGTTTAGTGTATCTGCCGATTACGGCTGATAACAACTTCACCGCCGAAATTCCCTCAAAGAAAGTCGATTTAATTTACCTCTGCTTCCCTAATAACCCCACAGGTGCAGTGGCCACTAAAGAACATCTCAAGGCATGGGTAGACTATGCCAAAGCCGATGGCTCAATAATTTTCTTTGACGCCGCCTATGAAGCCTTCATCACCGATGCAGAGATTCCCCACTCGATCTACGAAATTGAAGGTGCGAGAGATTGTGCGATCGAATTTCGCTCTTTCTCCAAGAATGCAGGATTTACTGGTACTCGCTGCGCCTTTACAGTTGTACCTAAGAACCTGACAGCAAAAGCCGCTAATGGTTCAGATGTAGAACTGTGGAAACTCTGGAACCGCCGCCAGTCCACCAAGTTTAATGGCGTGTCCTACATTGTGCAACGTGGAGCCGAGGCAGTTTATTCTGAGGAAGGACAAGCACAAACCAAAGCGCTAGTTAACTTTTATCTAGAAAATGCCAAGATTATTTGTGAGAAACTCACAGCAGCTGGATTAGCAGTATATGGAGGTGTAAATGCACCCTATGTGTGGGTGAAAACACCTAATGGTCTTTCCAGTTGGGATTTCTTCGATAAGTTGCTGCACACCTGCAATGTTGTAGGTACACCGGGTTCTGGTTTTGGTGCTGCGGGTGAAGGCTACTTCCGCATTTCTGCGTTTAACAGTCGGGAGAATGTAGAAGAGGCGATGCAGCGGATTACAACTCGCTTTTCTTCGTAGCCTCTAGGTAGATCGCATCATCGAATCTCGACGATATCGTCACGCGATCGCTTCTTGATCGCTATCCCATTAAACCGACATTCCGCACCCTCAACTGTCACAATCGGTTTTTACTGTTTTTTAGAAGGAGATAAAGCTATTTCATATACTTTAACTCCTTGAATCAACTGAGAAAGAACGATTAAAAAGTAT